>JALSPX010000001.1 GCA_026985755.1 Sulfurovum sp.
CAAAGAAAGAAAACGAACCAAAAAAAAGAAAATGCAACCACTGTCGCGACTACAAGTTCCCTCTTTTAGGTTAAGCGTTTCTTTTTATTCTCACTTTTTTCGGATCAAATAAGGCAATTGCTTCTTTGACCATAGGTTCTTGGAGTAGGGTGGAAGGGTCCTTTTCTTTGGCGGCTTCTGTGTTGCCTGCTTCGGGGGCAATGCATGAGCTTTTCATCTCTACCTCTTCTATCATAGAGCTTGTATCCGCATCGGAGTGTGGGGGCTTGGCTTCGACAGGCTCAGCCACCTTATTCACTAAGTTTTCTGAATTTTCGGTCACTGAGCTTGTCGAAGTAGGCGAAGGGTTAACTACTTTTTTTTTAGCAATATTTACAATTTTTGTTTCCAACCCAAATATCTCTTTAACAAACATATTAATCACGCCCCAATGGGTGATGAGAGATTTTTTATCTTCTCCTTGGGCTTCTGATTCCCAAGTAAGTTTGTTATTTTCAAAAGAGACAAAATGTATGTTGTTTTCAAAGCATGCACCCAAATCAAAATCTCTATCAAATATTTTTTGAATCAGTTTATCAAATGTTTTTTGATGTATATCTTCCTTTCGTACATGAGTGGCTTCGACCACTTCGACAGGCTCAGCCACCGAACTTGTAACGGTAGGTTCAGCAGTCTTGGTAGTGTTGGTCACTGAGCTTGTCGAAGTGGTTGAAGGAGAGGTATTATCTGTCGTGATAGATTCTTTCTCTTGTGGCGGTTCAAGGGATGATTTGCTCTCTTCCTCGCTTGTAGATGTAGGTTTTTTTACAGGAAGCGTGGCTACAATTTCATCTTGCGTGATAGTGATCACTTCAGTAGGGGCAGAGACATCTGCTTTGACACTTGAGACCATAATCTCAGAGACTTCAACCCCTTTGAGTTCATTCTCTAGTCCACGTATCATGGTGTCTATATCTTTTATCTCTAGGCTTTCTATCATTTTAAAGAGTGCCAAAGAGAGGACAAATTCTCCATCACTGCCTAAAGCAAGTAAGCTTTTAGACTCTGCGATAACTCTGAAAAAACGTTCTATAATCATAGGGCTAAACTTGCCATTGCCTCCTAGAAGTAACTCTTTGAGGTAGAGAGTGAGTTCGTCGAGTATCATCTCTGCTTCATAGTCACGTGCCATGTTGATAAAGGCAAGTATTTTTGGGGTATCTTTTGCCATAATGTCACCTAAAAGCGTCTCCAAATGGCTAGGTTCTATAATGCCAAGCATCCCTGTAACTGTCGCTACATCGACAAAGTTTTTAGAGTAGACGATGGCTTGGTCTGTGAGGGTAAGAGAGTCTCTTAAACTCCCCGCTCCCGAGCGTGCCAAAATCTCTAATGCATCTTTTTCAAACCCTATATTTTCGAGGTTTAAGATGTGCTCTAGGTGTTTAAGTACAAGATTTTGAGGGATCTTCTTAAATCTAAAGTGCTGTGTTCTAGAAAGAATAGTAGCAGGTAGCTTAAGTGGGTCAGTGGTCGCCAAGATAAACTTGACAAACTCAGGAGGCTCTTCTAGGGTTTTGAGTAGGGCATTAAAGGCTTGATTGGTCAGCATATGGACTTCATCGATGATAAAGATTTTATAACGTGCTGAGCTTGGTTTGTATTTGGTATGCTCTATGAGGTCTTTGATATCATCGATACCACGGTTAGATGCCGCATCCATCTCGATGATATCCATATGGCTACCCTCGCTTGCCATGGTACAATGGGTACAGCTCCCACATGGGTGTGCAGTGGCACCTTGTTCACACAGTAGTGCTTTGGCAAAAATACGTGCTGTGGAGGTTTTCCCAGAACCTCTAAGCCCAGAAAAAAGGTAGGCATGAGAGAGTCTGTTACCATCAAGTGCAAGTGATAAGGTCTGTGAGACTGCCTCTTGACCAATGAGGTCATCAAAAGTGGCAGGTCGGTATTTTCTTGCTAAGGCTAAAGACACAATATCTCCTGTGTACCTCTCGTTCCCAACGTCCTCGTTGGGAATGCTTTTACTGGTCTCTATCAGTTTTCAGTATGCATTCCCACGCAGGAGCGATGGGAACGAGTTGGTAAATTCGTAGTAATATTGTAGTTAAATTTTACTTTTGGCTGGTATAATTGATTAAATAATTATCAAGGTTTTAACATGAAAATGGATAACGAACACGAAAGTCGTAATGTAGATGATAGGCGTAGCTCTTCTGGTGGGGGTAGACGAGGACTTCCTTCTATGGGAATGATGATGATGGTTTGGCCCATGATTAAGCCTTTACTTAAAACAAAGTTTGGTTGGGCTGTCATCGGACTAGGAGCAGTGGCATATTTTTCTGGGTTTAACCCACTTTCTTTGGTGGGCATGGGAGGTGCTTCTTCTTCTCCCACAGATAAGGTAGCAGATGAAAAGCAGGCTGTCTTTATCAAAAAGGTCTTGAGAAGTACGGAAGAAGTATGGAATGAGGTCCTTCCTGAGTATGGCATGAGATATAAAGAACCAGTGATGGTACTTTACCGTGGGTCTACACGTTCTGGATGTGGACATGCTTCTGCACAGATGGGACCTTTTTACTGTCCTGCTGATCAAAAAGTCTATTTAGATTTAGGTTTCTTTGATGAACTCGCACGTCGTCATAATGCACCAGGAGATTTTGCACAAGCCTATGTATTGGCACATGAAATAGGACACCATATTCAAAATATGCAAGGTACACTTGACAAAGTGCAAAGTGCCAAACAAAGCTGGGGAAACAGCTCTAAAGCCAATGCGCTACAAGTGAAAGTCGAACTCCAAGCAGACTGTTATGCTGGCGTATGGGCAAATCGTGCACACAAAAAGTTTGGTATTTTAGAAAAAGGGGATATTGAAGAAGCACTCAATGCCGCCAGTTCTATTGGGGATGATAAACTCCAAAGAGAAGCCACAGGACATGTACGCCCAGATGCCTTTACGCATGGAAGTTCTGCACAACGTATCGAATGGTTCAGACGAGGGCTTGCATCTGGTGATTTGAGGCAGTGTAATACGTTTCAATAAGCCAAAAGGCTTATTGAAAAATTAGAAATTAGAAATTAGAAATGAAAATATTTTAAAAGAGTCACTTGCAATTTCTAATTTCTAATTTCTAATTTCTAATTCATTAGCTATAATTCCACAAAAGATTAATTAGGAAATGATAATGAGTTACAATCCAAATGAGATTGAAGCCAAATGGCAAAAAAAATGGGAGGATGAGAAGGCTTTTGAGCCTGATGATGCTCTAAGCAGAAAAAAGAAATATATTCTCTCTATGTTCCCTTTCCCAAGTGGTCGTTTACATATGGGGCATGTGCGTAATTACGCTATTGGGGATGCCTTTGCACGTTACTATAGAAAACAAGATTTTAATGTACTCCATCCTATAGGTTGGGATGCTTTTGGTATGCCTGCAGAGAATGCGGCTATCAAACATGGCAGACACCCCAAAGAGTGGACGTATTCGAACATAGACTACATGAGAAAAGAGCTTAATACCCTTGGACTCTCTTTTTCAAAAACACGTGAGTTTGCCACCTGTGATCCACTCTATACCAAATGGGAGCAAGAGTTTATCATCAAGATGTTTGAAGAGGGGTTACTCTACCGTGAGTCTACGACGGTCAACTGGTGTGAGGCGTGTCATACCGTCCTTGCCAATGAACAAGTAGAAGAGGGATGCTGTTGGCGTTGTGACAATGAGGTAGAACTCAAAGAGATGCCAGGGTACTACCTAGACATCATCAAGTATGCAGATGATTTACTAGGTGACTTGAAACAGCTTGAGGGTAAATGGCCAAACCAAGTACTCACCATGCAAAGCAACTGGATAGGAAAATCACAAGGGCTGGAATTTAACTTTGAGTTAAGTGAGGAATCTAAAGCGAAATTGGGTGGAAATTTTGAGAAATATACGGTGTTTACTACCCGTCCAGATACCATTTATGGAGTGACCTATTCTGCGTTAGCTGCTGAACATCCTATTACGAAATATTTGTTGGATAACGATTTAGTAGACGCAGATGTGGCTGAAAAAATAGTGACTATCTCAAACATGACAGAAATAGAACGTGCCAAAGAGGGTAAAGAGGGGTATGACTTGGGACTTACTGTCATTCATCCACTCACACGTGAAGAGATACCTGTATGGACGGCAAACTTTGTACTTGCCTCTTATGGTGGTGGTGCGGTGATGGCTGTGCCTGCACATGATGAGAGAGACTTTGAGTTTGCTACCAAGTATGGCTTGCCTATCAAACGTGTGATAGCTGGTGGTGATGACTTGCCTTATACAGCTGAGGGTGCTTTAGAAAACTCAGAGTTGTTTACGGGGATGCTGAACAAAGAGGCACAAAAAGAGATTATTGCTATGTTTGAGGCAAAAGCCTTAGGTAAAGGTACAACCAACTACAAGCTAAGAAACTGGGGAATCTCTCGTCAACGTTACTGGGGAGCACCGATACCATTTGTACATTGTGACTCTTGTGGATTAGTGGCTGAAAAGGTAGAGAATTTGCCTATCGCCTTACCTGATGATGTAGAGATTACAGGTGAAGGAAATCCCCTAGAAAATCACCCTACATGGAAAAACTGTACCTGTCCGAAGTGTGGCAAAGACGCCACGCGTGAGACCGATACGCTTGATACCTTTGTGCAGTCTAGCTGGTATCAGTTCCGCTATGCGACCAATCCTAACAAATGGAATACCACAGGGATAGACAAGGATGATGCAAACTACTGGCTAGGTGTAGACCAGTATATCGGTGGGATAGAACATGCTATTTTACATCTGCTTTATGCACGTTTTTTCACTAAAGTGCTACGTGACCTTGGCTACCATGATATCGATGAGCCTTTTGAGAATTTGCTTACGCAAGGTATGGTACTCATGGATGGGGCGAAGATGTCCAAGTCTAAAGGTAACACTGTAGACCCTGATGCATTGGTAGAGAAGTATGGTGCAGACACAGCAAGACTCTTTACCCTTTTTGCAGCACCACCTGCTAAAGAGCTAGAGTGGAATGACTCAGCAGTAGAGGGTGCGTTTAGGTTTATAAAAAAGCTTTATGATAGAAATACTAAGGTTATAGGCAAAACATTGCCAACGATAGACCAAAGTAGCTTAAGCAAGGAGAGCAAACTTGCACGGGTAAAAGTCTATGAAGCCTTACAAAAATCTACGGATGTCTATGAAAAAACATTTGCATTCAATACACTCATCGCTGCATGTATGGAAGCACTCAATGCACTAGACAAACAAGATGATGGGGAGGTATGGACAGAAGGGATGTATATTATGCTTAATCTCCTGGAGCCCATCATTCCACATGTGACAACTGAGCTTTCTGAAATGCTATTTGAGCGAGAGAACTTAAAAGCAAAACTTGAGCTAAAAGAAGAAGTCTTTGTACAAGACAGCATCAACTATATGGTGATGATAGGTGGTAAGAAACGTGCAGAAGTGGAAGTAAGTCCATCTGCTTCACAAGAGGAGATACTCGCCTCTGCCAAAGAAGCAGGGGCTAAGTGGTTAGAGGGTATGATAATAGTCAAAGAGATAGTAGTACCCAATAAATTGGTAAATTTAGCTGTCAAGCCTCATTAATTTAAAAGTAGGAATGTAGAAATTGAAGGATAACTATGAAACAAAATAATAAAATTTTTCTAAAAAAAAACATATTAAAATTTCTCATTTTTAATTTCTCATTTTTCATTTTAGTAGGGTGTGGATATAAGCCTTCCTCTACGTATATCAAAAATCTTTTTGATGAGACAGTCTATGTTGAGGTAAATGTAGATAAAGTTGAGCCCGAAAATGCTCCTTTTGTGAAAGATGAGATGAATCGTCTGATCTATACACGTTTTAAAGGGCGT
>JALSPX010000002.1 GCA_026985755.1 Sulfurovum sp.
CAATGGATGACACATAGGAATGAGCGTAGACGTCTGTTTGGTCGCTTGTATCGCTGCAATAACGGCTGTTTGTAGTACAGGTCCTTTTTTGGCCCTGTTGGCAATGACTGCATCAAAAGCACTCTGCCCGACTTCTATGATACCTGATGCTACAGCAATACGTGTTGTTTGGGCTTTGTTTCCCACATCTACCATTTTGGGTTTATCTTGTTCATCTAAGTGTGTTAAGTTCAATCTGTACTACCTGCTTTTTAGTGTTATTTTATCATAAATGGGTAAATATCTATAATTTGACGTAAAAAATATAAAAATACTTGACTTTAAACATCAAAAAAGATAAGATGACATACTTTTATAGAAGGATAGTGATGGTTTATTCGTATGCATACAGGAGGCAGATACCAGGATTTCCTACACTCTCTGAACAGCAACAGGCGATACTCTCTTTTGCTATGAAAAAGTCAATAAAGATTGATAAAGAAGTGGTGGAATATGCAACAAAAAATCTACTCCTTGAAGAGCGTCAAGAGTTCGAGAGTTTTTTACGTTCTATACAAGAAGGAAACACTATTATTGTCTCTTCACTATTTGTGTTAAGCGATAGGGTTGATGAGCTTATCAAGGTGATTAACTGTATATTGACACACAAGGTGGATTTGTGGATTGCATCTACAGGTATGTTACTAAATAGAGAGACAAAAATGGTAGAAATATTTCCTTTGCTCAATACATTACGTGAAGAAAATAATGGTAAAAGCAGACAAATAGGTAGACCAAAAGGCAGCAAGTCGAGTTCGAAATTTGATGTATATTATAGTCAGGTTGTACAATCTTTGACAGCAGGCATGTCTGTAAGTGCTATAGCCAGAGAACTTGAAGTGAGTCGAAGTTCATTAAAAGATTATATAGAATCTCGAAATATTAAGGAGTTTATAGAAAATATGGGTAGATATATATCAAAAGAGAAGGTGCAAGGCGGTGTGGACAATATAATCCTTATTTGTCCATTTGAAGAAGCAGCGAAAAAACATAAAGAAAAGGTATTGTAATGGAAGCAACAATAGATGTAAAAGAACAAAAAACAAAGAAAATAAGTGCCAAAGAGTACTTGAAAGATTGGGTGCCTTATAGGATAAAGCGTTACTGGGCTTATGCTATAGCTACTATTATTGCATTGGTCATGCCATGGATTACGATAGGGGGTAATCATCTTTTTTTATTAAGTTTTGACCAAAAAAAACTACACCTTGCAGGGGTAGCATTTGATATGCAAGAGCTTTACCTTATGCCTTTTTTATTGATGTTGCTTTTCTTGGGAATTTTTGCAGTCACAGCAGTGGGAGGTAGAGCATGGTGTGGCTGGGCTTGCCCTCAAACCATTTTCCGTGTTATTTATAGAGATGGGATAGAGACCAAGTTATTAGGGCTTCGTAAACGCATCAAAAATAAACAAAAAGACCCCGATATGAGTAAGAGTGAGAACAAAGTGAAGTATGCCATTGCGATTTTACTTTGGTCTATTCTTGCATTTATCGCAGCGGCAGATTTTATGTGGTTTTTTGTGCCACCAGAAGACTTTTTTACGTATTTACAAAATCCATCAGAGCATATGACACTGGTGGGGATGCTTGTGGGTATTGCACTGTTTATTATTGTAGATGTGGTATTTATCAAAGAGGACTTCTGTATTTATATTTGTCCTTATAGCCGTGTGCAGTCAGTATTGTATGATGATGATACAATTATGGCAGTCTATGACCCTATTCGTGGAGGTGAGATATATGATGGACATGGCAATGAGAGACACAAACAGTTTAATAAGCAAAAAGAGTTGTTGAGTGTAGAGCCAAGTGCTGAGTGTACTACCTGTGAATCTTGTGTGACTGTTTGTCCTACACATATTGATATTCGTAAAGGCTTACAGCTTGAGTGTATCAACTGTCTTGAATGCGTGGATGCCTGTACCACGGTGATGGGAGCATTAGGCAAACCCTCATTGGTGCAGTGGTCATCTGAAAAAGAGACACTCAGACATGAAGGCAAAACGAACTATTTTAGAGGTAAGGTCATTGCCTATTTTACCGTATTGGCACTGGTATTGGTGGCACTCTTTATGATGGGAAGCAAAAAAGAGCATATGCTCTTAGACATCAATAACTCTCCAAGACTTTATAAAACCCTAGAAAAAGGTGTGGTACAGAATGATTATATTTTTATGTTTGCCAATACAGATAGTAAGCCACATACCTATTTCTTTGAGATTGTAGGGAACGATAAAATAAAAATCAAGAGGCCAACAGCACCATTTAAGATAGGTGCAGGACAAAAAAAGAAAAAGGTTGTTGTCTTTGAAACCAAAGAGGTTTTGGTAAACAATGACAGAAAAGATACCCCTATTCCTGTTAAAATTAGAGCGTTCGCAGTCGATGACAAGGAAAAAATTGTGATCGATAGAGAAGCGGTGTTTATGTATCCAAGAATAGATTTATTAAAAAAATAGGAGTGTATAAATGAAAAAAGTATTGGTACTTGGTGGTGGATTTGCAGGTGTAGAAGCAGCGATATATTTAAGAAAAAATGATGTAGATGTGACACTGGTAAGTGATAGGGATTATTTTTATATCTACCCTACCTCTATTTGGATACCCACAGGGGAGGTGACCAGAGAAGATGTCTCTGTGCCCTTGGATAAGTTAGCGATGAAGCACGGTTTTCAATTGATTGTTGACCCTGTAACTGCCTTTGATGCTAAAGAAAAAAGAGTCACTCTGGAGAGCAGTAGAGTACTTGATGATTTTGAGTATATCGTGCTGGCATTAGGACAAGACAAAATACAACATAGTGGTATGGAGCATACTCTCTCAATCTGTGGTAAACCAGAAGAGGCAACGGCACTTTATGAAAAGTTAGATGCACTTATTTTAAAAGATAAAGGTAAGATAGCCATGGGCTTTGGGGGAAATCCCAAAGATACATCTGCTGTACGAGGTGGTCCAGCCTTTGAAGTACTCTTTAATGTGGATACGTATTTAAAGAAAAAAGGGGTGCGTGATAATTTTGAATTGACCTTTTTTGCTCCTATGGAGAAGCCTGGGCAAAAGATGGGAGAAAAAGCACTTGTGATGATGGATAAAATGTTTAAGATGATGAATATCCATAAGCAAGTAGGTGTAAAAATCAAACAATTTGTAGAGGACGGTATAGAGTTTGAAGATGGCACCAAGATAGAGTCAGACTTAACCATGTTTATCTCTGCAGGTACAGGACATCACATTCTGCTAGATTCGGGACTTCCTCTGAGTGATGCTGGGTTTATAGTGACCAATGAGTATAATGAGATAGAAGGCTTTGAAGGTATCTATGCGATTGGAGACTCTGCATCATTGATGGGACCAGAGTGGAGAGCCAAGCAAGGACATGTTGCCGAAGTGATGGCAAAAAATGTTGCCTACAATATATTTAACCATATGCAAAAGATAGACTCAAAAGAGAGCTATATGGAGCATCTCAATATTTTATGTGTCATGGATACAGGAAATGGAGCAGCGTTTGTGTATAGAAGCAACAAAGGTGGCAAGATGATACCTATGCCAATTGTAGGGCACTGGATGAAAAAAGGATGGGGATGGTATTGTAAACACTCCAAGTTGGGGCATATTCCTCGTATTCCTGGAATGTGAGAACCGTTAAGTAAACGTGAATAGTTTCACGTTTATAGGTTCGAAACCGAAACGGTGGAGCAAAGCGACCCGTGCAGGCAGGAAACCGTTAAGTAAACGTGAATAGTTTCACGTTTATAGGTTCGAAACCGAAACGGTGGAGCAAAGCGACCCGTGCAGGCAGGAAACCGTTAAGTAAACGTGAATAGTTTCACGTTTCTTGTGACGACGTTGAACGTCGTCACAAGGAAGAGCTTGGGCTATAATACTATGACCTAATTTGTAACATTTATATATTAGTGTAGTATGGTGTATTAGAAATTATTTTAATTAAGACTAATTTTATCTGAATTAAGCAATAATGCACTTACCAATAAAATTAAAGGATATTAAATGGCAACAGTAACATTTAAAAATGACATCGTGTGTAACCTGGGCGGAACAGAAGTAAATGTAGGTGATAAAGCACCAGTAGTAACAGTAGTAAACTGTGATCCAATGCTTCAAGATGAGCAAATCGGAGGAGAAGGTAAAGTACAACTCGTTATTGCAGTACCTTCACTAGACACAGGTGTATGTGATGCAGAGACTAGAAGATTTAATAAAGAAGCTGCAGACCTTGATGGTGTAGAAGTAATCACAGTATCTATGGACCTTCCCTTTGCAGCTGCAAGATGGTGTGGCGCAGCGGGAATCGAAAACTTAAAAGTATGTTCTGATTTCAGAAACAAAGATTTTGCAAACGCTTATGGTGTACTTCTTGCAGACGGTCCTTTGGCTGGTGTTACAGCTAGAGTTATTTTCGTTATTGGAAAAGATGGAAAAATTGCTTATAAGCAAACTGTGCCTGAAATCACAGAAGAGCCAAACTATGATGAAGCACTTGCAGCAGCTAAGGCAGCTTGTTAAGTTCTTTTCAAAACCCGCTTGGGTTTTGAGCTTTATATCTATTTTCTCCTCCCTTTTTTATTTATCTTCTGCTACAATCTCGTATGATTAATATATACCGAAAATTTTTACTTATTTTGATGTTCACTTTTCTTTTGACTTCTTGTTATGAGGCTCCCAAAGTTGTTGATAATCACTATAGTCTTGATGAATGCAAAGAAGAACTTTTAGAAGCAAAAGATTATGTGGGAGATGCAGGTATTGACCTCATAGTGGTTGAGAAAAAAGAGCGTAAATTATATTTATATAAAAAAGGAAAAGTACAAAGTGCTTTCCCTGTCTCATTGGGTAAAAATCCAGAAGGAACCAAAGAGCAGCAAGGGGACAACAAAACACCTGAAGGTACATTCTGGATACACCGTAAACTTTGTTCGCCTAAATATTATAGATCATTATGCATCTCTTATCCTCGCCCTGAAGATAGGAAAAAAGCATTGGCAAAAGGAGTGGATCCTGGAGGAGATATTACTATCCATGCACAGCCTCCATGGAATGCAGATGGAAAAGGAGACCATTATACCCTCACAAAAAATTGGACACGAGGGTGTGTGGCAGTGACCAACAGAGCGATGAATCAATTGTGGTATGCGGTACGCGAGGGCGTTCCAGTTGTGATAAGGTAAGTCCATGGCATATACGCAGAAACAGATTGATAAGTTTAATAGACAAAAATATATTACTGATCTTGAAAAAATAGCTAAAAACCTTTTTCGTATGTTTCGAGATGAGAAGACAACAGCTCACTCTTTTGTGGAAAAATTTGAACAACTTAAAAAAAAATTTGATGCACGTACTGAGATACACCTCGATTCAGAGTATCATCAACAACTTAAAGCATATATTTCACGTATTTATAGGCAAACATGCCAATCAGCATCTTTTTGTGATAAACTTTTTTTAGATATGAAAGAAGCAGAGATGAGTAATCTTAATAGACTTCAAAAATTAAAAAATGGAACAAGTTATAAAAAAGATAAGCATAAATCAAAGAGTCAAAATGAAGATTGGGGATAATATTGAAGAGAAAATGGATTTATCTTGTTATCGTATCTGTGTTGATTGTTACTGGATGTAAAAAAAGACCACGTGTCTTTGGTGATATTACATTAGATCATACGCTTTATCCTGTACAGGAGTGTCAAAGAGAGCTTGATTGTCATGCAGAAGTAAAAGGACCTCAAATTGATAAGCTTATTGTTTATAAAAAAAGAAGACGTCTGTATGCACTATCTAAAGGGAAACTAGTGCTAAAATGCCGTATCTCTTTAGGAAAAAATGCGGAT
>JALSPX010000003.1 GCA_026985755.1 Sulfurovum sp.
CAGAATTAAATAAATCTTTAGTTAGTGTTTTGTTCCATCCATTAAATGCATTGGCATAGGCAGTATATGGATTATTAGAATAACCAATGTCATTCGTCCAATCAGAAACAGTCCCTATATGTGTCCAGGTATTGACTAAACCATAGTGATTGCTTTCCCATGTGCCTGTCACATTATCGCCCATCCAATAAGCGCTAGATAATGTTAATATATTAATCAACCTAACTTTGCTTGCAGGATGTACTTTTCCTGTGCCTACGCTGATGATACCTGTTTGATTTGCTAACACAGGTGAGCCAAAACTATTTCCTTTGTCTGTACTTTTGTAAAGGTTTCCATGTATAGCATATCCATTAGTATCAAACAATGCATCTCCTGGATGATCATGATCAGTACATGATTCGGCTTTAAATGTACTCATATAAAGTATATTTTGATTGCTATAATCTACGTCTAGATCTAACACATCATAAGGATGTAGAATTTCAACCCATGTTTCTCCACCATCTTCTGTACGGTATGCCTTCGCTTCACTACAACCCCATCTAGGTTTACCTGCTATGGCATACACAAGGTTTGCATTGGTTGGATGTATCACTAATTTAACTATACGTAAATTATTGAGTCTTAAATGATTAGGGAAGGAGATATCTGTCCATGTTGCTCCAGCATCTGTACTTTTAGCAATACTACTAGGACTACTGTCATCCCATTTATGATAAGTTGTATATAGTATATTGGGTTGAGATTTTGCGACAACAATACTCTCTACATAGGTATCAGTATCATCATCACTTGCATCACTATTTGTACTATTATCATAAAGGCTATTATCATACGTCATGTTGTTTGATATCAAGTCAAAATTTTGTCCAAGATTTGTCGTTTTATATATACCTCTTCCTGTACCGACATAAAAAACATTGCCATTAGTCGGATGAAAACCTAAAGCACTCATATGTGTCGTAATCATAAGCCCATTTTTTTCGCCCAATGCATCCCATTTTACGCCATTTTTATCTAAACTTACATATATACCACTAAGATCGGATGCGGTTACAAGCACTCCTGATGCTGTAGCTCCTATCATATTGATAGTACCACCAGCTCCTGGATTGGTTCTTATCCAATCTTCAAATTCAATATTGACAGGATGATTTTCTGGTGTATCACTAATATTTAAGGGGTTACTCCCTGCTTCATTTTCAATAGTATCATAATACCCATCATTGTCATCATCTGTATCTGCATTATTTCCAATGCCATCCCCATCAGTATCAACGCTTTCAGAAGCATTTTTTGGAAAAGCATCACGGTTGTTTACAATCCCATCACCATCTATGTCTGTATCAATAACATCTATAATGCCATCGCAGTCTAAATCATCTTTTGTAATAGATGGATTATAGATAGGTATCACGACAGTAAGACCGTTATCATAAGGCATAGGAAACAAGTGTGGACAAATATTCTTCGCATGAACGATATGAGATAATATTAAAAATATCATTGCTTGTAGTAAAAATAATCTTTTCATAACCGTACCCCTTTTTTATAGAGTACAGTCTATATACTTAATTTAAAATAAATATAAATAATAAAAAATTATAATATTGTATGGTAATTAAAGAGATATAAGTAGAGAAAAAATTTTACTCAAACACCATCAACACGAAGAAGTTTTGTTTTCCCTACCATAAGGTCTATCGTCATTCTTGCACGCTTAAATACAGACTCTTGCCTATATTCTAAATTATGCTTTTTACATATCTCTTTCACTATGGGTTGCATTTTTTGATAGTAACTAGACGGCATATTTGGAAACAGATGATGTTCTATTTGATAATTTAAAAAACCATGAAAAAAATCTTTTATATCTGAACCTGTATTGTAATTAACGGAGCCCATAATCTGACGCAGATAAAACTCTCCCGTACTTTTAGATGGTTCTGAAAACATATAGATATCTTCTGCTGAGTGGTTAGGCACTATCACTAAAAAAGAGTGTAAATTTGCAAAAAACTCTGCTATGACGATAATAATAAGTGCATTAATAACCGCAGTTGTACCAAAAGGTAAAAAGAGCAGAGGAAAGACAACAAATTTAATAATAGCGTATGGAAGGTAGTACTCCATCCATAGCTCTAAACCATTTTTAGTACGAGGATCTAACTCATAGTCAGTCACCTCTAGTCTATCTTGTTCTTTTCGTCTTTTGTTCTCTAGTATCATCAATGTATTGGGTGCATAATAGAGAAACTTCCACATACCTGCAAAAGCATAAATAATAATATAACGCAACCACATTGGTACTTTTGACTGAATCAGCCACTGCAAATTACGCTCAACATTATCTGGATCTGCATCCTCACCTAGATGATAGTGGTGCATAATATTGTGCTCATAACTCCAAGCATCAGGTTTTATCCAATCGAGCCAATCAACAAATCTACGTGAACCTTTGGCAAAATATTTTTTGGTATAACGTTCTGGAATATTGGGTACTTTGTCATATCCACCATGCAAAATAGGATGTGTCACATTTGACCAACGAGCAACATTACCCGTACTAATGAAAAATGCCGCGATAAGTCCAACTGACCAAAATAATAAACTGCCTACTGTTGTAAAGAGTCCAATAACTGCTAGTACTAAAATAAGTCCATACCCTGAAAAAGTAAAGATACGTCCCCAACGTTCCATCTTTAGTAAATGTTGAAAATCTTCTTCATCTACAGGTTTCATAGTCTCTTTTATGGCATCTATATCTTTTTCTAACTGCTCTTTATCTACATCTTCATAACGTGCATACCCCCTCATTATATCCATACTAGCAACTTCTTCATTTTTACTCATGATTTCCCACCCCTATTAAAATAATAATTTGTGATTATAATCAAATATTGATAAGGATGAAATGATTTAGATATAATGATAGAAAAATAGGAATAAAATGTATGTGTGATTTCAATATATTAAATGAAGAAGAGAAACAATTGTATCATGAAAGATTACTCACTTGTGCCAATAACTTCGGGGGAAAGAATTTTTTTCTTCAATTATTAGAGGCAATCAGAGAAACAAAACCTCATCCTCTTATCTCTAGCAATATGTCTTTTAATATTGAACTGGGCAGTATAACCTGGGATAAAGTGATTTTTAATGACAAACTTCAACTTCTAGTAAAAGCTAGAAAAAATGAAACAGAACAAGATAATCTATTGCCACCTAAAGATATGAAAAACTATAAAAAAATATTAAATATGGTGAGAACGTTGAGACCTATCGTCTTTCATGTGAAGCCTGCAGATAAAGAAAATGGGTCTGGATTCTTTTTTCAACCTTTTGATGTGATAGATCAGGATAAAACCAAACTCAATTTTCTTTTTGATATACTTTTCTTCTGCTCTATTGACACCAGCAAAAGAATACTTAATTATGTTTCAAAAAAATAAAATAAATATCTAGAGGTAATTTTCAGGTAATGCTTATATGCTATACTTCTCATGTTCGAATAAGAATTCGACACATAAATAAAAAGGAATATACATGAAAAAAATTATGATTTTACTTGCTGCAATGGCAATGTCAACACTTATGGTGCAGGCAAACGAAGAGCCAGCAACAGAAATTACTGTATCATCAATGGATGCAGCACCAGTTGAAGCAGGTCAACCAACAGAAGATGATAAAAACACAACGGAAGAAGAAACTCCAAAAAGTTAATATATCGTCATTTAAATACATATTACTACATACCTCCCCCCCCATGGAAGTAATATATAAACTCCCTTCAAATTCCCCCAACGCTTGTTGGGGAGATAAATCATTACTCAATATTGACTTTTATATCACCATCCACTACATCAAAATCTACTTTTGATCCTTCTACAACTTTATCTGCAAGTATGAGTTCAGCAAGTCTATCTTCTACGACTTCATAAAGCGCACGTTTAAGTGGTCTGGCACCATACACTGGATCAAATCCTGCTTCGGCAATATATGCTTTGGCATTTTCTGAAAGCATAACAGTGATATCACGTTCAGCCAATTTTTTCTGAATATCTTTAAATAAAATATCCACAATATGTGTAATAGCTTCTAGATCTAGAGGATTAAAAATCACTTGTTCGTCTAGTCTATTTAAAAATTCTGGTTTAAAGTGTTTTTTTAGCTCATCTTGGACTGCCATGCGTCTATCATCTGGATCTTTAAACTCCATAATCTTGTCAGATGCGATGTTAGAGGTCATGATGATAATAGTATTTTTAAAGTCTACTGTTACACCCTTATTGTCTGTCAAACGACCATCATCAAGCACCTGCAAAAGTGTGTTAAATACATCGGGGTGAGCTTTTTCTATCTCATCAAAGAGTACCACTGAGTATGGTTTACGACGTACCGCTTCTGTGAGCTGTCCACCTTCATCATAGCCTACATACCCTGGAGGTGCACCTACTAATCTGGATGCTGCATGTTTCTCCATATATTCAGACATATCTATACGTATCAGTGCTTTTTCTGTATCAAACAAAAATTTTGCCAAGGTTTTGGCTACTTGTGTTTTACCCACACCTGTAGGACCAAGAAACATAAAACTACCTATTGGTCTATTTGTATCGCTAAGTCCTGCTTTATTTCGTTTGATAGCACGAGCCACTGCTTTTAGTGCTTCATCTTGCCCTACTACCTCTTCACGCAAGATATTTTCAATCGCTAAAATTTTCTCTTTTTCACCTTGAAGCATTTTAGAGACAGATATACCTGTCCAGCGACTTACTATACTAGCAATCATTTCTTCATCTACAGAATTTTTAAGCAAAGTCCCACTTTTCATCATCTCTTGCCATTTGACTTCAAGTTCTTTGAGTTTCTCTTCTTGGGAAGGAATTTGACCATATTCTATCTCTGCCGCTTTGTTAAAGTCACCAGAGCGTTTTGCACTTTCTGCTTGTGTTCTCAATGTGTCAATTTCTGTTTTAATCTCTGCAATTTGGTTAAATACATCTTTTTCTGTTTCAAACTGTGTTTGAAGTTTTGTACGTTTTTCTTCTAAATCAGCAAGCTCTTTTTCTATTTCCTCAAGACGCGTAGCATTTTTCTCAGTTACTTCCATTTTAAGTGCTTCTTTTTCTACTTGAAGTGTAGAGATTTCTCGCTTTATTTTAGCCAAATCTGTAGGTTCAGATTCTATTTGCATCTTCAATTCAGCTGCTGCTTCATCTATGAGATCAATCGCTTTATCAGGTAAAAATCTATCTGTAATGTATCTATCAGATAGTTTTGCAGCAGCCACAAGTGCTGCATCAGTGATATTAACATTATGGTGAGCCTCTAATTTATCTTTTATTCCCCTAAGTATTTGCAGGGCTTCATTAATACTAGGCTCATCCACTTTAACAGGTTGGAAACGTCTTTGAAGTGCCGTATCTTTTTCAAAATACTTTCTATATTCTTTAAGTGTCGTAGCACCAATCGTATGTAACTCACCACGTGCAAGTGCTGGCTTTAAAATATTAGCTGCATCATTACCACCCTCAGATGCACCTGCACCTACAATAGTGTGTATCTCATCTATGAACAATATAATATTTGCAGACTCTTTGACTTCATCAATAACAGATTTAAGTCTATCTTCAAACTCACCTCTATATTTTGCACCAGCAATCAGTCTATTCATATCTAAACTCATTACTTTCATATTTTGCAAACTCAATGGCACCTCTTTATTTACTATACGCTGAGCAAGTCCTTCTACAATAGCCGTTTTACCAGTACCTGGTTCACCAATTAATATAGGATTGTTCTTTGTTTTACGAATAAGAATTTGCATCATACGTTGTATCTCTTCATCTCTCCCTATGACAGGATCTAGTTTTCCATCTATAGCCTTTTGATTAAGATCATCTGCATATTGTGCTAAAGCCTCTAATGTTTCATCACCAGACTGTGAATCTATTTGTTTTCCACCTCTAATGCTCTCTAATGTTTTTTTAAATTCAGAAATATCTATATATTTTCCTATAGTCTCTTTAATAAAACTCTCATCACTATTGGCTAATAACCATGCATCCACTGCTAGATACTGGTCGCCATTGGCGGCCATCACACCTTCAGCATTTTGTAAAGTACGTACTAAATTTTGCCCTAATTTTATATTCTCTTTCGTTACAGAAGATACTTGTGGTAATTTATTTGCCAACGATTTTGTCTCGAGCTCAATAGCTGCCTTGTCAACATTTAGCTTATTTAACGCTTGGTGTAATATACTCCCAGAATTTGTTAGTAAAGCCCATAAAAGATGTATAGGATCGACCTCTTGATTTTTATTGTGCAATGCAAGAGAAACCCCTGATTCAATTGTTGCTTGCATTTGGTTGGTTAGTTTTTCTAAGATATTCATAAAATACCTCCTTAATCATTTATATTTATTAGAAAGATTATACAACATTGAGTCATGTATTGTCAAGTTTTTTTAGTTAATATTTAAACATCTATTATCTTCTGCATAAAATACTTTATATAAAAGCAACCTCTTATACGATTTTAAATAAAATAATATAGAACTATCAAAATGGAGATATTACCTATAATGATTAAAATTAAAAAAAGTAAAAAAATTATATTTGCTGGATTTCTATCTGCAATGACGGCAACGTATCTTTTGGGCACACTAACTCATGCCAAAGAAAATAAAATAAAAACTCCCATTAAATCAACAGCCAAACAAAAACTAGAAGCATATATTAAATTTACCCAAATTCTAAATGTGATTGAAAGTCAATATGTCGATGAAGTTAATACAACAACATTGGTTGACAAAGCTTTAAAAGGACTTATGACAAATCTTGATGCACATTCAACATTTATGGATGCAAAATCTTATAAAGATTTATCTGTACAAACAAAAGGTGAGTTTGGTGGACTTGGTATTTCAATTGGTATGAAAGACGGAGCACTCACCGTTATTGCTCCACTTGATGGTACTCCAGCATATAAGGCAGGTGTGAAAGCTGGAGATATTATATTAAAAATTGATGACAAAGCAACGATTGGTATGAATATAGATGAATCAGTGAAGCTTATGAGAGGAAAACCTGGTACAGATATTACACTTACCATTATAAGAAAGAAAGAACTAAAACCTCTTAAAATCAAGATAACCAGAGACATTATAAAAATCCAATCTGTATATACAAAAACAATTGAAGATAAATTACTTTATCTACATATTACCTCTTTTGATCAAAAGGTAGTGAAAGATGTAAAAAAATCTATAAGTGATCACAATAATACAAAAGGTATTATTCTGGATCTTAGAAACAATCCTGGAGGGCTACTTGACCAAGCAGTAGGATTAGTAGATCTTTTTGTCGAAAAAGGTGATATTGTTAGTCAAAAAGGAAAAGTAAAAAGTGAAAACATAGCCTACAAGGCACATAAAGAGAATACCGATACAAAAACCCCTATAGTCGTTCTTGTCAATGGAGGGAGTGCCAGTGCTTCTGAGATTGTCTCTGGTGCATTGCAGGACTTCAATCGTTCTGTAGTAATTGGCGAAAAAACATTTGGAAAAGGGTCTGTACAGATTGTAATGCCTGTGGGAAAAAGTGAAGCACTTAAACTGACTGTTGCTCGCTATTATCTCCCTAGTGGACGTACCATACAAGCAGTAGGTGTTACGCCTGATATTATTGTACATCTAGGAAAAATTGATTTTGAAGAAGACCCAGTTTTATTAAAAGAGAGAGATCTTAAAAAGCATTTAGAAGGTGAGTTAGCCAAGATTGAAGCAAAAAATAAAGATATTAATATTACTGAAAATAATATGACCGAAACAAATAAAACGATTATTACAGAGAGCCAACTCTATAAAGATGCACAATTAAAATCTGCCGTAGATATTCTAAAAGCACTTATTATCACAAAAAAAGGATATTAGCATATGGAAAAAAAAACACTCCTTTATGAAGGTAAGGCAAAAAAAATTTGGGAAACAGATGATCCCAATTTACTTATTTCAGAGTTTAAAGACTCTTTGACTGCTTTCAATGGTGAAAAAAAATCATCTGAAGAAGGTAAAGGTGCACTCAATAACAAAATCTCTACAGAGCTGTTTAAGTATTTGGCCCAAAAAGGTATCCCAACACATTATATAGATACCATTGATGATAACAATATGTTACACAAACGTGCAGATGTTATCTATATAGAAGTCATTGTAAGAAATATTGCTACAGGTAGCCTAAGCAAAAATCTTGGCATTGCAGACAAAACCGTACTTCCATTTACACTTGTAGAGTTTGACTACAAAAATGACGAATTAGGTGATCCAAAACTCAATGACCAACACTGTCTTATACTAAATCTTGTGAACAACACAGATGAACTTGACTACATCAGATTTATGGCAAGACGTATCAATACCCTACTCTCAGCGTTTTATACAGAACTTGATATCAAAGTAGTAGACTTCAAGCTTGAGTTTGGGCGAGACAAAGATGGGAACATCATCCTCATTGATGAACTTAGTCCTGACAACTTTAGACTTTGGGATGCAAAAACAGATGAAAAACTTGACAAAGATAGATTTAGACAAGGTCTTGGTGGACTCACTGAGGCATATAAGCAAGTGTTAGACAGAATACAAAACAGAAACAAATAAGGACAGATATGACAGCCGTAGTAAATGTATTTTTAAAAGAGGGCGTACTTGACCCCCAAGGTAAGGCAGCACACCATGCACTAGATTCTTTAGGTTTTGAAGGTGTAACAGATGTACGTATTGGAAAACAAATCATTATTCAACTTGATACCCAAGACAAAACTAAAGCCCAAGCAGAAGTAAAAGAGATGTGCGAGACACTGCTTGCAAATACTGTCATTGAAGATTATACGATAGAGATTAATTAACATGAAAGTAGCAGTATTAAGATTCCCAGGGACAAACTGTGAGTTTGATACCCAGTATGCATTTGAAAAATTAGGTCATACGACTGAGCTTGTATGGCATGAAAATCAGGCACTCCCTACTGACATCGACTTGGTTGTTGTACCTGGAGGATTCTCTTATGGAGACTATCTACGTTCTGGTTCTATCGCACGTTTTTCTCCTGTAATGAAAGCTGTCACCACCTATGCAAATGATGGTGGAAAAGTGCTGGGTATTTGCAATGGTTTCCAAATTCTTACAGAAGCAGGACTCCTCCCTGGTGCACTCAAGCGTAACAATAATTTGCACTTTATCTCTAAACACCAAAACCTTTGTGTCGTCAATAATGATAATCCATTTTTGAATAAATGCAGTAAAGGCGAAGTACTCAATATTCCTATTGCTCATGCAGATGGAAATTATTATATTGATGATGAGGGTTTAAAAAAACTTGAAAAAAATGAGCAGATTTTACTTCGTTATTCAGACAGTGAGGGTAATCCTGTTGTAGTCAATGGTTCTGTTACTTCTATTGCTGGAGTATGTAATGAAAATAAAAATGTCTTTGGACTCATGCCCCATCCAGAACGTGCATTAGAAGAGATTTTAGGTTCTGTTGATGGTCTACGTATGCTCAAAGGTTTTGATACTTTATGAGATTGTTTCACTCTTTTTGGTTGAATATTGTACTTTCACTATTTATTTTTAGTGTCGTACTTCATGCCCAAAATGATTATAGTTATTCTTATCTACCCAAAACAGTTTATAGTAACCAACTTTTCCCTGTTACAGTAGTAGGAAAAACAGACGATACACCTCAATTTATATTTGACTCTACAAGTCAATATCGTCCTTTATTTAATGACCCTTTAATTGTCAAAAACGGTAATGAGTCTTTTTATACATTTTATTTTAAAGCAGAAGAGACCAATGTACTTATTCCTCAATTATTTATACACTCAAGTAACAATGAATTTTCACTTGCTGCACACAAAATCCCTATCTCAAAACTAAAACCTGATAGATTTTTTTCTGGGGTTCTAGCAACTAAATTAAAAATACAAGGATATCAAGTATCAAATTATGATACAAAAAACCATATTGTTACACTTATGCTAGAAGCACTAGAAGCGAATCTTGAAGATATGCACCTTAATCATGTATATGAATATGGGATTGAAAATATCAAAAGAGAGTATGCAAAGGTGAAAGCTGAGTTTTATGTGGTACTCCCCCGCGAACAAAAAGAGTTAAAATTTTCTTATTTTAACACAATAAGCAAACATTTTGAGACATTAAATATTCCTGTTAAGGTGGTAAATGCATCAGTAACCACACAATCTGACCTCAATCCAAAAGTAGATGCATTTAAACGATTAAAACTATATGCGCTGGTTTTCTTTTCTCTATTTTTTCTTATCATGTTTATATGGAAAAGAGATTTTTTCTATCTTGTCTTGGGAACGGTTTCAATCATTACACTTCTTACTTTTTATATTCCACATAAAAAAATATGTGTCAAACAAGGGTCACCTCTATATATTTTACCAACAGAAACAAGTACTATAGGCACAAGAATAGACAAACAACTCAATATGATGTTATTAAGCACACGTGGAGAGTACAATAAGGTAGAATATAAAAAAGGAATCATAGGATGGATAAAAAATGAAGATCTTTGCAAAAATTAGATTCTATTGGGGTGCGTTTGTTATCTCATTTAATACCGCTGTCCTTATGATACCTGCACTGATGCTTTTTGGTAAACACAAAAGTACTATAGTGCATCATATTAACTCTTTAACCTTATGGATGATGGGTGGGATAGCTTTAAAAAAAGGTAAAATGGATAAAAATGCAGATATGTATGTGATGAACCATCAAGGGATTGTAGACATTATAGGACTTGAAGCTGTGCAAAACAATCATCTACGATGGGCCGCTAAAAAAGAGCTTTTTGATACACTTTGGTTTGGTAATCTACTGAGTCATGGAGAGATGATATCTGTAGATAGAGGGAGTAAATCCTCTTTACGTAAATTTATTAAGGATGTAGAAGAGTCCAGAGATCTCTATCATCGTCCTGTAGCCATATTTCCAGAGGGTACTAGAACAGCAAAACAAAAACTGCTGCCTTTTAAAAAAGGTACCAAAATTATTGCAGAAAAATTGGGTTTAAAGGTACAACCTATTGTGATAACAGGAAGTAAAAAATTACTCAATGAGCACAATAAAACAGCACATTCCGCGATAGTACACTACCACTTTTTACCTACGATTGATGTGAGCCAAGCAGAAGAAGGTTGGTATGAAAAGCTAAGAGAAGATATGCAAAAGGTAATAGATGATGAACTCACTAACAATAATCGCAGTCGCTAGCGGTGGTGCAATTGGTGCAACACTTAGACTATTCATAAATACTATTGTCAATAAAAATTTTATCTATACTTTACCCTTAGGTACACTTGTGGTCAATTTACTGGGTTCTTTACTCATCGGTATTTTCTTTGCATACTTTCATCTCAATAGTTCACTCTCGCCACACCTAAAAACATTTTTAACAACAGGCATGTTAGGTGCACTTACTACCTATTCTACCTTTGCTATGGAAAGCTTTTTTTTACTTGAGTCAGGAGACTACGTACACGCCTTTGCCAACATGCTACTCAACCTCTTTGGAACCATTCTTTTTGCAGGAATTGGGTACATGACACTTTTACATTTTACTAAAGGGAATTTCTAAAAAGTGGGTATCACCTATTCTTAGAAATACCCTAAAAGGATACGCATTGTTAACACTTAGCACCGAAATAGAAAAACACATCAAAAAACTCGTAAACCCTCTTAAAGAGGGGAATGACCTCAAAGAGGCTCTTAAACTCAAGCTTACAAAAAAAGAATTCAAACTTCTTAAAGCTTGGTCAGATGGTACAGACATAGAAGAACTTCAAAAACAACTCAACCTTGATGAAGAACGTTACGGTGAACTCTCAGCCAAACTCATTAAGAAACTCAATCAAGAGAAGATTAAACAGGATATTTGTATTTAAGCGCATTTAAGCAGGTTTGCGTTACATTAAGACAAAAAAGGTCTTAGATGGAAATCACTCACTTTTTTGAAGCCTTGTGGCAACTTAGTATTGCTATGGCTCCCTACATTCTTTTTGGTCTGCTCTTTGCAGGACTCTTGCATGAACTTGTACCCGATAGCATCGTAACCAAACATTTAGGTAAAGACAATATCTCTTCAGTGGTGAAATCCACCATCTTTGGTATCCCTCTACCTGTCTGTTCTTGTGGTGTGATACCTCTAGCTACCGCTATCAAGAAATCTGGTGCATCTAAAGGTGCCACACTCTCTTTTCTCATCTCTACACCGATTACCGGTGTGGATTCTATCCTGGCAACCTATGGTATCTTTGGGTGGATATTTACACTCTACCGTGCGATTACCTCTATGATTATCGCGATGGTGGCAGGGATATTGACGAATATATTTGATAAGGATACAACAATGAGGGTAGATACAGGATCTGCCCCTACGTCATTTTCTACATTCAAACCCGTAGGGGCAGATTCCATATCTGCCCACAACTATGCACCCAAAGAAGAATCATGTGGTACAGGTGAAGAAAGTTGCTGTAGCACATCAAACGATAATCAAAAAGGCTTCTCTCTAAAAGCTGCCTTCACCTATGCCTTTGGTACCCTACTTGGTGACATCGCCAAGCCACTCTTTTGGGGTCTGCTTTTGGGTGGACTCATCACAGTAGCCATCCCCGATAATCTAGCAGCATTACTCTCTGGAAACACTTGGCTAAGTTATCTGCTTGTTATCATCATCGCTGTACCTATGTATGTTTGTGCCACTGCCTCACTACCCATTGCAGCAGGGCTTATGCTCTCTGGGGTCAGTGCTGGTGCTGCCTTTGTTTTCCTCTCTGCTGGTCCTGCGACCAATACAGTGACTATCGGTGTGGTCAAAAAGATGTTAGGGAGCAAATCTTTGGCTATCTACTTAGGGAGTATCGTTATAGGGAGTATCGTCTTTGGGCTAGGCTTAGACTACATCTTCGATGCCACAGAGATCAACCCTGCTTCGCTCATCCACATGGATGAAGAAGGTGGCATCATCGCTATACTCTCATCTGTCGTGTTGTGGGGCTTGCTGTTGTACTATATGGTTAAACCTTATTTTCAAAAAAAAGTGAGCTATAGCGGTGGGTCTTGCTGTGGATAAATACTACCCTCAAATACTCGTAGCTATACAGTTTTTGACCATGGGGCTTATGGTACTTTTTTCTCATGGCTTTTTACATCATGGCATTGCTATCACTATTTTTCTACTGGGTTTGACTATAGGATTATGGGCACTCATGCATAATACTTTGGGCAATTTCAATATACAGCCCAAACTTAAAAAAGACGCTCAGCTCATCACTGCAGGTATCTATGCTTATATACGCCACCCTATGTATACCTCGGTGGTGACTATGATGTTTGGGATACTCATATCTACACCTAGATGGTATGAAGCCATACTCTTCACCTTACTCCTTCTCACCCTCTATCTCAAAGCCAAGAGAGAAGAAAAGCTTTTGATACAAGCGTTTTCTAATTATAGTGATTACAAAAAAAGAACTAGGTATTTTGTACCTTTTGTTTTGTAGGGTAAAAACTTTCAGTGCCTTTTATTATTATATTTTAAACCCAAATTATTCAATAGGATTGCCAAAATTAGTGATAGTGCAATGACTTTTGCTAGTTGGGTAATTCCTATTGCATATTTTGGGTTAAATTGTCAGACATTTTTGATATACTACTAATATGAAAAATACAAGAGTAGAGGGACATTTTGTTATCCTAATTAAATAAGCTTGAAATCAGGAGAGCAAAATGAAAGAACTAAATAAACTAACACTAAAACAAAGAGAAGAACTTTTTAGACAACTTCGTATCTCAATCACCCATCACTCAAATGCGATGGAAGGAACAACTCTCTCTTTTGGTGAAACAAAGGAGTTACTCGAACATGGAAATACTGCTGGAGATAAACCCTTACATGAACAACTAGTTATATTAGGCTTTGCAAAAGCTTATGATGTCATAGTTCGTGAAGCTACAAATAAAGAAAATATTATTGATAGTAGTTTTATAAAAGATATACATACCATTATGTTTGAAGATGCACTAAAAGTTTCTCCACAATTTGTTTCAAAACCTATTGGTGCATATAGACTAGATGAACGATATATAAAAGGTGTAGATATAAAACTATCAGCACCTAATAAAATATCAAATGATATTGAAAATTTACTTTATAGATTTAATAGTAACAATATGAGTTTAGAAGATATTGCAGAGTTTCATATATTATTTGAAAGAGTACATCCATTTGCTGACGGTAATGGAAGAATTGGAAGACTGATAATGGCTTTTCAAGCTATCCAAAATAATATCGTTCCACCTCTAATTGAAAATGAACACAGAAGTGAATACTTAAAAGCCATAAATGACAAAGACGAACTTTTAAATTTTATAGATGAGAGTATTCAAAACAGTATAGACTTACTAGACTAAAAAGTACAACAAAACCTTGGAACTAATAGTAAGTCGATTTTAAACATTGACAACAGGCATATGACTAAAACTAAAAGTCATCCTCATTTTCAAAGTCAGCATTTAGCTTGGCTTCTTTTTCTATGGCTAGTTGTTGTTTGGTTAGTACCATCTCATGCAAAAACTCTCCAAAAAAAGTTTTGGACTCAGTTTTTGCCATAAACAGATATAGCCCTACCGTCAGTGCGATAGTGATAGTCGTTGCGATGATTTTTTGGGCAAGATTAAAGGTCTGGATAGGCTCTTTGGTACGTACTTCACATACACCACCCGGGCAATGCTGTGCTTGTTTACGGGTAATAAGTGTATAGAGTTTACACCCTACACAAATAGAGAGTGCACTCTCCATAAAAAGCAGTGCTAGACACAATACACAGATAAGTACTTTATAAAACGTGATATCCCAATGTAGGACAAACCAGTTCATCATCGGTAAGGCAATGAGCCAGCCTAGTATCCATGCAAAACGCTTCTGCATGGCTGCGACATATTCTGGTTTTTGATTTTGGATAAACATTCTGCCAAAAAGCAATGCAGGAGAATAGCTAGGGTTAATGATACGAATTGTCATATCTATAAAAATAAATGCTAAATAAAAACGTGCAACGATAATGTGGTTATAGCCTATACCCACAAAAAGGACTATCATCCCCAGTAAAAAGAGTATACCTGCTGTGGCACGTACCTCATTTTCGTTCACCATACCTACATCATACCCTGGTACCTTTTCGCCATAATCATAGATAAAATTTTTTATATTCACTGTAATCCTTTGGAAATAGTGAAGATATTATAGCAAGTCAAGCAAAATAAAGTCTAAAATTTTTACAGTTTAACTCATAGAAGGCACATCAGAGTTAATCGTCATTTCTTTTTTTGAACCATTTAACTCTGTACTGTTTTTGTCTGTTTTATTTATCTGTTTTTCACTTGTTTTGTTGTTCTCATTGTTATCATCTTGCTTATTTTTTATAGCTTGTGTCGTGCTTTTTGAAGTATGTATAGTGATGTTAGGTACAACTTTAGCACTCTTCTTACTTTTTTTCACGGAGATCACCAGTTTTTTGTCTTTGTACGCTGCACTCATACTTCCTTCATCTGCATCACTTGGCAGAGGGATACTTTGTTGATACATGCGCATAGAGCTTGATGAACTGTAGGAGTTTGCTGTTTTATTCTCATGTTTTTCTATGATTTTAGCTGTGATACTCATCACACCATCTTTTGCATTGATGTCTATTTGATTCTCTTTGTTTTCAGGTATATTCGTCACATATTCATAGTGATCACCTTTGTCTACAAATTGTTCTTGTTTTGCTATTTTATAAGTACCCAGTGGGCTAATAACATTGGCAGAACGCTGTTGAATTCTTTTTTGCATACGGTTAAACATTTTGTCCATATTTTGTTGCATTTGCATCATCTCTTTAAAAATATCATCCCCAAAAGGGTCATCAAAAAATGGATCATTTGCATGTAGTGAAATTGTTGCCACAAGAGGCAACACAAGTAGTGAAATTTTTTTGTTTGGCATGTTTTGCTCCTAATGTGTTGATATGACATTATAAGAAGCGAAGTTTAACGGAATTTAAACCGAGGAGTTAAGCTATTAGATATTCACTTATACCTAACAAATTTTGCTATAATACAGATAATATATTTAAGGATTTACCATCAAAGCATTTGAAAAATTCAATCTACACCCTAGCATCCTCAAAGCCATCGCCCATGAGAACTACGAGAACGCTACAGCCATACAAAACAAGGTCATCCCTGCTGCGATGAAAGGGGCTGATATCCTAGGGGCTTCTAAGTCTGGTACCGGAAAAACAGCAGCGTATGTACTGCCACTACTGAACAAACTACAAAAAATCGTCAAAAAAGATGCTAAAGTGGTTCGTGCACTTATTATCGTGCCTACCATTGAGCTGGCAGATCAAGTCTCTCGTACGATTGTAATCTTTTCAAAGTACCTAGATATTCAAACGGTCAAAGTACAAGGTGGGTCTAAAAAAGTAGACCAAATTGCACGTATTAAGCAAGGTGTAGACATCGTCGTCGCAACCCCTGGGCGTTTGCAAGACTTTATTAATGACAAAAAGATAAACCTTGAACATGTCAATACCATCATACTTGATGAAGCTGATACGATGCTTGACCTTGGATTTTTGGCAGAGATAAAAGCCATTTTAAAAGCTTGCCCTGCACAGAAACAAATGATGTGCTTTTCCGCGACCATCTCACAAAACATCAAAAAACTTGCCAAAGAATTTTTACGTGACCCTGCCATCGTAGAAGTGAGTAACAGACGTGATGTGGTCAATACCATACACCACAGAGCCTACAAGGTAGACAAAAAACGCAAGGCAGAACTTGCAGCCAAACTCATAAAAGATTTAGGTGTAGGGCAAGTGCTAATATTTGTCAACAAAAAAGAGACTGCCGACAAGCTCTTTGAGTACTTTAAAGCCCAAGAGATATGGACAACCATCATCCACGGAGACATCAAACGTGGTGGACGTGCCAAAGCATTGACACTCTTTAAGTCTGGAAAGTCTCAGGTGCTTATAGCCACAGACATCGCTGCAAGGGGGTTAGATATACCAGAGCTACCGATGGTCATCAACTATGACTTGCCAGAGCTTACGGATGACTTTACCCACCGTGCAGGGCGTACAGGACGGGCGAACAAAAAAGGCGGAGTCATCACCCTACTCACAATCCATGACTATAATGCCTTCTCTACCATAGAAAAACACCTCAAATTAGGCGTCAAACGTGAGATAATGGAAGGCTTTGAGATAACCGACAAGCAACCACGCCAAGCACGCCCTCGCAAGAAGTCATTACGTGAGAAAAAAGGCTATATAGACTACGATAAAAAACGTAAGTATACCTACGCTGCACAGAAGAAAAAGAAAGCAGAGAAAAAAGGTTTAAAGAAAAAATAGCTACAGCTTTTTAAAGGTAGCAAAAAGCGGATTATGATCCCAAAATATGCATTAGAAATCATCCATCTTCTGCAAAGCATTGGCACATGGCATTCATAAAGAATCATCGATTACCATAGGTGCGGTGATGTTTTCTGAAGTGCCCCTGAATACAATGATTGTGTCTTGTTCTGAATTCTATGGATTTATTTGGGTATAAGTATAACCAGTAACCAATAAGACTTTTAGTATATAATACTCTATGATTAAAAATTTGAAAACCAATCATTTTACTTTGGTACTTTCAGGTGGTGGTGCCTTGGGTATTGCACATCTTGGAGTCATACATGATTTAGAAAAGTATAATCTTACACCTTCTGAAATAATAGGTACAAGTATGGGTGGTATTATTGGTGCATGTATGGCTATTGGTATGCATGAAAGTGATATATACAAACAAATTATTGACTTCACCTCTGTAAGTAAGTGGATGAAGTTCTCTTTTTCGGGTAATGCAATCGTAGATAATAGTAAAATTGAAACTATCTTTCATACACTATTTGGTAACAAAAAAATGTCAGAAACAAAAATACCTCTTAAACTCATTTGTACCAATATTATCACTGGGGAAAAACGCATCTTTAGTGAAAAAGATGATGTCACTATCAAAGATGCTGTACTTGCAAGTATGGCAATCCCAGGCATTTTTACAGAACATACAATAGATGGTGAAATTTATGCAGATGGATTTTTATGTGAAAATCTTGGTATTTTGCAAGCAACTTATGATACTGTTTTAGCAGTAGATGTATTGGGGAGATATGCCTTCGAAAAAGAACTTCCAGATAATTTTTTTAAAACAGCAAATGTTTTAGAAATGTTTGAACGTTCAATGCGACTGCTCATATACAATCAAACACAAAGCAATCTCATACAAAGCAAAAAAAATATTATTTTAATTGAACCTAAAACATCCACTTATAGTACATTCCAATTCCATAAACATGAAGCATTGCGTACATTAGGTTTGGGGTTACTATCTTGAAGATAAATGATTTTAATGCATATATAACATTATTCCGTGAATTTTAATCTTGCCAAAAGTCCTGCTGTTGTGGTATACCCCACTTCTGTAAATTTCAAGGTGCCATTGCCATCATAAATAAAGGTTGTGGGATATGCCTCTACTTTAAATTTTGTTGCCCATGTACCCTCTTTGTCATTGAGTACAGCAAAGGTAAGTCCTTTTTCTTGCATATAGGCTTGTATCTCTTTATCTCCTCCCGAATTCACTGCGATAGTAAGTACTTGATACCTTTTAGAGAGCTCTTCTATATTTGAAGCTTCTAACTTACATGTAGGGCACCATGTTGCCCAAAAGTGTATCATAGTCGGTCTACCTTTTATATTTCTATAAGCTGTGCCATCAAGCAATGTGGCTTCTATCTTAGGGAGTATGTTAGATGCTAATGTTGGCTTACGTATATAACTCATGACATTTGAGACCACAAAGAGTATCAATAAACCCATGGTTAACTCTTTTACAATAGATTTAAAATTAAATTTCATAGTTTTAACCTTTTAAGTGTCTGTTCTAGTTGCGAAACATACCCACCTCCATAGAGTGCGACATGGACAAGCAGTGGATAGATTTGATAGAGGGGTACTTTGACCTCATAAAAATCTTCACTCAATGGATGTACCTCTGCATAGGCATTAAAGAAGGTATCACCAAAGGTATCAAGCATCATTATATATGCCAAATCCATCTCCCTATCCCCAAAATAGAGTGCGGGGTCTATGAGTGTAGCTCCATTTATATTAAATAATATATTACCGCTCCACAGATCTCCATGTAACAGTGATGGTGTGATAGTTGTCATATCTATACGCTTATAAATGTCTCTACAAAGTATCTCTATACGAGTAAGCATATCCCTTGTTATTGCATTTTTATCATAACATATTTTAGCCATAGGCAAGATACGCATTTGTGACAAAAACAGACCCCAGTTGTATTGTGTCTGCTCGTTTTTTTGTGTAAAAGGACCTATGGTGGTATCGTAGTAGTATCCATACATTCGTGCATCATTACTCACAGAATGCAATTGACTTAGTATTTTTGCTGCTTCTATCTCTTGGGTGCATTTAGCTATTTTTTTGGTAGGTATATACTCTAACAGCAGATCTATTTCACTGACGTCATACACTTGAGGTACAGCTATATCATATTTATAAATATCATTTAGCATAGATGCTTCTATCTTCAATCTGTCTGAGGGTTCGGATGTTTTAAGTATATAGGTATTGTTGCTTGTTTCAACCTTGTAGATATCACCTATTTGTCCTTTTGTGTAGAACGCTATAGAGAGGATTTGAGTATCTAGTTTATTTTGGAGTAGCTCATTTGAAGGTATCATCAGTTTTTATTCCGATAGTAATCGCCACCTACATATCTTTTATCCAATATCCAATCCATCCCAAAACTCATCATAATCGAGATTGGTCATAGACGCATCCTCTTCTATGCCTTTTTCAATAAGCTTTTTTTGTGCATTTTCGAAGTATTGGGTGAGTGCTTCTTCTAAAATAGTACTGATATCTTTACCTAAAAGCTCTGAGAAAGCTTCTAGATTTTCTATGGTCTCTTGTTTAAAATGTATATTAATTGTGCTCTTCATACTTTATTTTAGCATACTAGACCCTAAATTAAAAACGATATCCTACAGAAATAAATACATTTGGTGTATAGTCATCTATATCTTTATTGATATCGATATTTTTATCATCAATACCATCGCCATAAATATTTTTTGATGTTAATGTTGTCATTATACCTAATGATACGCCATTGTCAAAAATATAATCTATACCTAGATTCAAGCCTGCATAAATAGTAAGCTTATCTTCGGAAGAATCTGAAGCATAACCATAACCATTTACCCCATAATTTGCATTGAATCTTATATTCTCATCGAGATAATATCTTGCACCTACTACACCACCTAGAATAGCCAAGCCACCATAAACTTCAACATCTTCAGCAACTGTATAATTGGCAGTGATACCAAGTAGTCCACCATAATTTGTTCCAAACCCTACTTCCCACGCTATTTCTGGTTTTTTTAGTTCTGATGTTTGTATATCTGTTGTATTCATCTCTAACGTTTGCATATCAGCTTCTACATCTGCAAATATTGATATAGTAAACACTGATAATGCTATGATTAATTTTATTATTTTATTCATATATGTCCTTTGATTATTTATATTGAACATAGAAGTCTATCCTCTATATATGAATAGACTATAAACAAATTAACAATATATGATTAACAAAACAATCTATTCACAATCTCTTGTGCTTCATCTTGTATCGCTTTTAGATGTGCTTCATCTTTAAAGCTTTCGGCATAGATTTTATAGACATCTTCTGTACCTGATGGACGTAGCGCAAACCAGCCATTAGGGGCTACAACTTTGAGTCCGCCTATTTTTGCACCATTGTCTGTTACAGTGATGATACGCTCTATTTTCTCTCCTGCTAGCGTAGTAGAAGTGATATCTTCTGGGCTGAGATTTTTGAGTATCTCTTTTTGCTCAAAAGTTGCCACGGCATCTAATCGTGCATAGATAGGATTACCATATTTTGCTGTAAGCATTGCATAATATTCCCCTGCATCCATACCAGTACGTGCCAATATCTCGGCAGAGAGCAATGTCATGATCATACCGTCTTTATCGGTACTCCACAATCTTCTGTCTTTGCGTAAAAAGCTAGCTCCTGCACTCTCTTCTCCAGCGAAAAAGATTTGCCCCTCACTCATAGGGTTGACAAACCATTTAAAGCCTACAGGTGTTTCTAGTACATTTATGTTATTATCTGCACAAACTCTATCTATCATAGAACTACTTACCAGTGTTTTACCAATGCTAAGCCCTTTAAAATCACGATACTTTGCCAAATAGTCTATCGCAACTGCTAGATAATGGTTGGGATTC
>JALSPX010000004.1 GCA_026985755.1 Sulfurovum sp.
CGAGTCTGGGCAGGGCTATGTGGCACTTTCTCGTATCAAAAACATAGAGGGTTTACGCCTCATGGGGCTAAACCCTATGGCATTGCGTGTGGACCCACTCATACTCCATGTAGACTCTCGCATCAAAGGGGCATCGCTAAAGGCTAGGGAACTTGTGGAGTCTATGAGTCAAGAGGCTTTTGATGCACAATGCGAAGCACACATACGTAACATGGGTGGAGTAGTAGAAAAGGATAAAATAGAAGAAGAAAAAGCCAACATCAAAGCAGGCAAACCCTCACACTCTGCCTATGCCACACCCACCCACAAAAAGACTAAAAATCTCATAGCCAAGTCTGACACACTCGTAGCCCTAGCCACCAACAGAGGACTAGCCAAAGGGACGATAATACAACATCTATCACTCATAAAAGAGGAAGAACCTGACTTTGATATGAATAAATATAAACCTAATGAAGAGACCTTCGATGCCGTAGAAACGGTAGTACTAAAACTCATGACAAAAAAGATGCCAGAGAATTTCTCTGAGGGTGGCAAGCTACGTCTAAAGCCCGTATTTGAGTCGTTAGGTGGTGATGTGAGTTATGATGAGATTCGGCTTTGTATGGTGTTTATGGATTTTTAGTAAGCAAATATTATTTTGTATGCGGTCACAGTTTGTGAGCAGTTCATTTTTTTCATTTACTCATTAAACTTCAACAATAATATGTCAATATGCAACATTTTTCACATTCAATCATTTTTTCTATTACAATACTTCCATAAACAAGAGGAGTATGTTATGGATGAGTTAATAGTACAAGGTAAGATAAGTTCTAAGATATTGACATTACGTGGTAAACAGGTGATGTTAGATAGGGATTTGGCTCAGATTTATGGTGTTGAAACCAAATACCTAAAAAGGCAAGTACAAAGAAATATAGAACGTTTTAATGAAGATGATTTTATGTTTGTGACGACTAAAGAGGAGTTCGAAAGTTTGCGGAGCCAAATTGGCACCGCAAACTTTGCTAAGACAAGGGCATTGCCCTATGCCTTTACAGAACAAGGTGTCTATATGTTAGCTACAGTTATCAATAGTCCTACTGCTATCTCTGTAAGTAAAAACATCATGCGTACCTTCACAAAACTCAGAGAATTTAGCAAACACTACAACGCTTTAGCAAAACAACTCATAGAAATAGATAGAAAGCATGATAAGCAGTATAAAGAACTACGTAAAGCTCTCGATGAATTGGTGTCTAGTTCTAAGTTGGTGGATGAGAAGGTGATGGGATTTTTGAAGTAGGGTTTGTTATACTTTTATAAAAAGAGAGGACACGATGACAACCTTCGCCAAACAAATCCTAGACTTCTACTTCTCTCTGACTAAAGACCCACCACTTCCTAAAGGTGTAGAAGCCATCTATCCTTTTGATACTGTAGAGACACGTGAAGTGATGCAAACCTTTTTTAACAAATATTACAACGACACCAAACCTCGTACCTACCTCATAGGCATAAACCCTGGGCGTTTGGGTTCGGGCGTGACGGGGATAGGTTTTGCTGATGCCTATCATTTGGAAAAGTACTGTGACATACCAAACAATTTTGACAAACGGGTGGAAATATCTGCAGCTTTTATGTTTGAGGTCATCGAAGCGTATGGTGGGGTAGAGAAGTTTTATGGTAATTTCTTTTTTACTACGGTGATGCCACTTGGGCTACTTAAAGAGGGTAAAAACTATAACTATTATGATGACAAAGAGACACAAAAAAGTTTAGAACCATTTATTACGGAGACACTGTTAAAGCAGATGTCACTAGATGCTGCCAAACCTCACATCATCTGTGTAGGTACAGGTAAGAACTTAAAATATCTGCAAGCCTTTAACGATAAACATCACTGTTTTGAGAGTATAGATGTCGTGCCACACCCTCGCTGGGTGATGCAGTACAGACGTAAGGAGAAAGAGAAGTATATCGGGGTGTATGTGGAAGCTTTGCAGAGGGTAAAGCAAGCATGAGCATCTATACTTTACCACAATCATTATATGCGATGCATGGTGTAAAGAGGTTATTGGCTTCTAAAAATAATTGTATTTTATACAAAAGACTTCAAGATGACATAATAGATGCTGAGGGGATTATGGTTTCTCATGTTATAGTATATGTTCTTAATGGTCGTGTACAGATAAACACATTAGACGGAGAAGAGACCATAATTTCTAATGGGCAGATGCTTTTTATGCCTAGAGACAGTTATGTGATTTCAGATTATACAAAGAATAATAAGGACTTAGAAGTATTTCTTATTTTTTTTGACCATCATATTGCTTTAGATTTTTTATCTAAACATAAAAGTGTATCTGGTGTAGGGAAACGTCAAGTAGAAGTTTTGCATGTAAATGATAATATCATTTCTTTTTTGGAGACTGTACAACGTATGCAAATAAGTAAGATGCAAGATGAAATGCTTAGGTTAAAGATTTTAGAGTTTTTGTATTTGGTATTTCAGAGTAATCAAGAGAACTTTATATGTGCGTTAGAGCGTTCTGAATTTCATAAACAAAAAAAAGATATTTTAGAACTCATGCAAACGCATATAGACAAGAAAATGACAGTAGCAGATTTCGCCGCATTAAGTGGAAGAAGTATTTCTACATTTACAAGAGTTTTTAAAGAACAGTTTCAAATGACACCTAGACAGTGGCTCATAGAAGCAAAAATGAAAAGAGCTTATGCACTGTTAGAAGAGGGGGTTTCGGTGACCAATGTTGCTTATACTGTAGGATATAACAATGTATCTCACTTTATAAAAGCCTATAAGAAGATATATAAAAATACACCAAAAAATATGCAAAAATCACTTTGAACGAAAAACAGTATTTATCTAGACTGTTGAGTAGTTTTTTTCTTTTGATTGTTATACACTAACGAAAAAAAGGAATAAACATGAAAAAAACAATATTACTCTTGGCGTGTATGAGTACACTTTACGCTCAACCTAAAGTTGAAAAGATTTTAGATGCTTATATGCAGGCATGGGCAGAGCATAACATAACAAAGATAGATACATTTTATGATCAAAATGTTACATGGTATGATTTAGGAACAGACACGACCATTAGGGGTAAAACAAAAATGTCAAAAGCGATAACGGATACATTTATGGGCTACGTTCCTGATATGTATTGGGCAAAAAGTGGTGATGTATTTATCTCAGACAATACCATTACCTACGAATGGGTATATGGTGGCACTTTTAATGGTAAATGGGGTGATAAAATAGTAAAAAATAAAAAGTTTTCTATCAAAGGTATCAGTACTACAACGATAAATAAAGAAGGAAAAATCACTTCACAAAAAGACTATTATGATGTTTATGGGTTCATGGCTCAGTTGGGTTTACTGTAGCACAAAGGTAAGGCATCTCTGCCTTCACCTTCTCTTCAGACCAATCCCACCACTTCAATTTTAGCAACTTATCTATCTTATCATTAGTAAAACGATACTTGATAAATAGCGTACACAATGCTCAAAGCTATGCCCATGGTGGTAGCATGAGTAGTAGCTAAATGCACCCGCTATGATGTTTGGATGGGTGAGCGTATCACAAAGCAGTTGTGAGGAAAATTCATTTTCAAACTAGTTAGGCATGCTTAAACTAACCACTTCTCATCATCAAAAACCACCGTATCATCGATGCTCAATGTGTCTGTATCTAACATAACATCGATGTGGAATTTACCACTGTTACGTTTCATACCCTCTTTGGCATAGATGCCGTGTTTGGCTCCTAGCGATAGGTGCAAGCCACACATACGCTCAAAGGTCCCCATATCAGAGACATAACGTGTTTTGCTAAAGGCACGGTTGAGACCAAGCCCAAGTTCTCGTACCCAGACGATGTCTTCTTCTTCACATATCATCTTTAGTACCGCTTCGAACTCATCTGTGCTGTTTTCTGTACGGACTATCTGTCCCTTTTCGATAATGATGGTAATCGGATTAGGGGGAATGTTGACTGTATAGTTGGTATCACCAAAGGCGATGACATTGGTTCTTCCATTCAGAGAAGTCAATTCTGTAGATTCAGTAAAGACTTCACCTATAGGGAACTGTCCGCCCATGTTTTTCATCTGAGAGTAGTCCCCTATGTTGATTTTGGGGTCTTCAAAGCCACCACGGTAAATGAGCTTTTCTTCGCCACACTGTACCACTGCACCATCTGCTGTAGAGAGTAGGTTTTTGAGTGTATGTCCTGTGTGGTGGTAGTAGCTTTTGTCATAGGCTAATGCATCGACATAGAGTGTGGCTTCATGCTCAGTATCCATTCTGCCTAGGTGAGGGTGTTCGGCTACTTTGATGCCTTTTTTGAAGAGTTCTATACGTATGCGAAAGGCGTTGAGGCGAAAACTCCTAGACTGCACCAATGCCACAAAATCACCAGCTTCGAGTGACTCTAGTGTAGCGAGTATCTCTTCAGGCTCTGTCTGACGAAAATTGATAAAAGTCCCTTTGGGTAGGGCAGTACGGTACGCCTCTGTGAGTGTACGTGAGAGTATAGAGTCTAAGTCATACACGACCAAAGCTCTATGGCTATCATCGTGATGAAAAACATCATCTAGTACATCGCCTAGATTTTGTGCTGCTATAGGGACTAGGTTATGCATCTATCACTCCGAAATGATGTACGGGTCCATGCCCTTTGCCAAGCACCTTGTCTTTGCCTGCGTCTATGGCTTTGTTCAGGTAGTTACACCCTTTTACTACCGCAGTCTCTAATGTCTCTCCACGAGCCAAATAGGTAGCGATACTCGAAGAGAGGCTACATCCTGTACCGTGGGTGTTGATGGTCTCTATGGCAGTGTTTTGTATGAGGGTGACTTTACCTGTACGGTGGTTATAGAGTGCATCGGTCATCACCTCTGTGAATGCCAAATGCCCACCTTTGAGTAGTACCGATACTTGATACTTTTCGCCTATCTCTTGGGCTGTAGATTCTATGTTGTCCAAAGTGATGTTATGCCCTATGAGTATCTCTGCTTCAGGGATGTTAGGGGTAATGAGCGTCACATGGGGCAAAAAGGCTCTAAGACGTTCTACCGCTATATCATCTATGAGCTTGTCTCCAGAGGTGGCTACCATGACAGGGTCTAGCACGATGTTTTTGGCATCATGTTTCGCAAGTGTACTCTGCACAGTGTCTATGACCTCTGCAGAGTGGAGCATCCCTATCTTGACAGCGTTAAAGTCTATATCATCAAATACTGCTTCCATCTGTGCGATGAGATGTGGTATAGGGATGGCGTGTATGTCTGTGACGCCTTGGGTGTTTTGTGCCGTTGTGGCGGTGATGACAGAAGCAGCGTAGCCACCATTGGCAGAGATACTTTTGATGTCTGCTTGTATGCCTGCACAGCCTCCAGAGTCTGAGCCTGCTATGGTGAGGACGGTGTGGTAGGTACTGCTCATATTTTCCATGCCTCTTGTGCATACGCAGAGTCCCAAAACATCCACTCTAGCTGAGACGTTTTGATGAAGACCTCTTCCATTTTGGCTAGGTTTTCTGGGGAAGCTGTTTGGGCATAGGTGTTGGTAATCTCTATGGCTTGCTGTACGGCTGTGGCAAATTCATCACTGGCGTAGGTGTCTATCCATGATTGGTAGGGGTTGTCTGTATTTTTATCTTGGTGAGCCAAGATGTAGTCTCCTACCTCTTTATAGATAGTAAAGCAGGGTAACACCGTTGCAATGCCGACTTCTACAGAGTGGT
>JALSPX010000005.1 GCA_026985755.1 Sulfurovum sp.
GAACTCCCCACCGCCAAAGCAAACCCAAACATCACCCACATAGACGGCATAGAAAAACAAACCCTCTTTAAGAAGTTAGAGGCATTGGGTGACCCACAACACCAGCTCAATTTCTTTAAAACTATCACTTATACTAGAAATAAAGTAGCTGAAGCACTGAATATAAATCCTTTGGAGCTTGATAATCAAAAAATACAAGCATTTTTTAATTCAAATAGCGAATTATCCCGCAGTGTAGCAAACGATATAGATAAATACAAAATAGACCTCTATGCTAAAACAGAAGTTTCCAAAGTAAGTGGTATTCCTTATAATAAAATTACTGAGAACGATATAGAAACTTTTTGTTCTAAAAATAAAGAGATATCGAATAAAATAGAAAGGTATACTAAAGACCTTGCTTTATATAACCCTTATTTGAAAGAGATTGATCTCCATACGCATGGAAAATATGCCATAATAGGGGCAATCGTTGCTTCTGCACTTAGCACAGAAAATACTGAGGCATCCCCTTTGCATTTTCATTTAGCATACAATCCTTATTATGATACATTTAATGATGCTCCAACTAACAGCAGTCAATTAGGTGCCCAAATAGGTCTAGGCTTTAATGGTATCAATGCCATACAAGCCAGTCAAGAGTTTAAAGCAGGTGCAAGCAAATCACCTACAGTATTATTGAGTCCAGATGCATATAAAGATGGGCTCAAAGATACATTAAAAGAGGTAAATCCAAAAGATATGTCTGTTGGCATAAAAGATACCTTAAAGTTAGGAGCTAAAGAAGGAAGTATTGTGGCAGGAAAAAGTTTATTAAAAAAACTTCCATTTATTGGTCTTGTTGCAGGAATAGCCTTTGGAATTGGTAGAGCGATGGATGGAGACTTCAATGGTGCAGCCATGGAAATAGCCTCCGGAGCTGCCTCTATTGTACCAGGATGGGGAACATTGGCTTCAGTAGGTATTGATATAGCACTCTTAGAAAAAGATACCCACTTTTTTTCAGACACAGCAAAAAAGTTCATAGATAGAGAACCAAAAACAGAGATATTAGATAATCATAATACAAAACCATCTTACAATATGGATCTAAATTTGGATAATGAACCCTCTTTTGAAAATGTTAATCAAAATGAGACAAAAAAAGAATACCATCTTGAAGCCACTATCAAAGGTATTACAGAAACACAAAAAAATGAAATCGCAAAAGGTGTAGAAAAATGTACTCCTTCTGAAGACAGCAGTAGTCATCAAAAAATGATGGTTGCAGGTAGTGGAATAGCAACAAGCAAGCTAAGTGATTTAAAAATAGTCTATTCTACCGACAGTGCAAAACAAGCACAAATAGAAAAAACTGAAAAGTGTATTATTGATAATATGTATCAAAGTCTTAGTTTTACAAATCAGCATGAGTGTGAGGAGGATTTGGACTTGGGTCGGGGGATGGATTAGAAATCATACACTATTTAGTTTGAAGTCCCGTCTTCTGCTATCCAGTATTATTGACAAAAGGCACACATAGTGCTATAATTTATACATGATTACATATAATTGGAATATAGAAAAAAATCTTTTATTAAAAAAAGAGCGAAACTTTAGTTTTGAGCAAATAGTTTCACATATAGAAAGCGGTGACTTACTTGATATTGTGGCACACCATAATAAAGAAAAATTTTCTCATCAAAAAATACTAATAGTTAAAATTGAAGAGTATGTAATCGCTGTACCTTTTGTGGAAAAGAATAACGAAAGATTTTTAAAGACTATTATTCCAAGTCGCAAACTTACTAAACAATACTTAAAGGATAAAAAGTGAAAAATTTTAAGCTCAATGAAGAAGAAAATGAACTTTTAGATTCCCTTGAATTAGGAGAATGGCATTCTGTTGATAATCTAGAAAAAGAAATTTCTTCTCACCAGATTATTGCGAAGAATACGCTTAAAAAAGATAAGCGTGTAAACTTACGAATGTCAGCTAAAGATTTAGAAGCGATTAAAACATATGCGGTTGAGGAAGGTCTTCCTTATCAAACACTAATGTCAAGCATACTTCACAAATTTATTACTGGCAGATTAGTAGATCAAAAAGCAGGATAATAAACGATAGGGTAGCTCTAACAATACGATGCCAAGGGTCTACTGTAGAAATACAATCTTGTATCTAGAGTTAACTCGCAACAAAGCTCCAGCTTCGTTATGTTCTATCGGAATTTGACTACTTAACAAAACAAATACTGATACACCTTCCATATCTTGAGCTGCAGAAGGAATAAAAGAGTAAAAATATGCCAATTTGCCATACTTTTCTATTCTTCTTTAAAACTTAGCTAAAATACATCTATCATTAACATATAGGATTATTTTTTGCGATACTTACTACTTTTATTTTTACCTTACGTATTATTTTCAAACCCCATAAAAATAGCTACCTACAACGTAGAAAATCTCTTCGATGCACAGTACAATGGCACAGAGTACGAAGAGTATATCCCAGGTAAACACAACTGGAACAGACGTATGGTAGAGATAAAACTCAACCATATAGCAGAGGTTATTTGTGATTTAGATGCAGATATTATAGGGCTTCAAGAGATAGAGAATAGCGCTGTTTTTGGGCAACTCATCAAAAAACTCAACACAGTTGGATGTGGCTATAGATATAGTGCCATTACCCATAAGAAAAATGCCTCCATACAGGTGGCACTTTTGTCTCGTTTTACTATCAAGAAAAGACATGAGATAGAAGTGAGCTATGCCTCAGGTGTACGCAATATACTCGAAGTCACTGTAGAGGTACTAGGCAAGCCTTTGACACTCTTTGTAAACCACTGGAAATCAAAAGCATACAAAGGCTATGAGAGTAAGCGTATCAAATATGCCAAGGCACTCCAAGCCCGTATAGCCAGACTCTCTGCTGGTAGAGAGTATCTGTTGTTAGGAGATTTCAACTCTGATTATAATGCCTACTTGACCTTAGAGACAAAAAATAATGATACAAAAGGTAAAACAGGGTTTTCTGATATTCTCAAAACCTACACAAAAGAGGATGAAATAATGCATGCCAAGCATGGTATACACTATAGTCTCTGGTATGAACTCCCTGTAGAGCAGCGATGGAGCCAAAAATTTTATGGTAAAAAATCGACACCTGATCAGATAGTTTTACCTCAAACTATGTTTGATGGTAAAGGCATCGATTATGTCAATGACTCTTTTAAGGTCTTTAAAGCCTCTTATCTCTTTACCAAACGTGGTTATATCAATCGGTGGCGATACAAACATGGTAAACATATGGCAAAGGGCTATTCTGATCATCTGCCGGTGTTTGCCTATTTTGATATCAAGCCCTACAAGCCAGACGCTAAGCAAACGATTTTTCATCAGATCAAAACAAAGTTGATTGAGTATTTTTACACGACAGATACGCTAAAAGGAGAGGTGAAGATAGACAATGCAGTGGTGATACTAAAACGTGGTAATCATGCTATTATCAAGCAGAATAAGAAGGGTAGAGGGATACTTCTATTTGGGTGTGCCAAAAATTTGAAAGAGGGGTATCGCTATGATATTTTGGTCGATGGTATCAAAAGTTATCATGGTCTCAAAGAGATTAGTAGTGCCTATGCACTTAAAGAGAAAGGAGAAGTAGATACCAGAGGGTACTATGCCACACTCGCCAAAACACTTCCTCAGAATGAAGTGGTAGAAGAGATAGTGGGGAGATATAAGCAGCGTAGTTTTGAGAGTAGTGGTCAAAAATGGAGAATTTATTTTAAAAACAAACGTAAAGTACCTCTTGAAGGGAGTAAACTAAAGTTGCACTATGCACAGATAGGGTATTATAAACAGAAGCAATTGGTGGTGTGGAGCCCCAAAGATTTTACAGTGATGGAGTAGGTCTATGGCATATTATAGTTGGATTTTGGCGTTTCATGTGATGAGTTTTATCTCTTGGATGGCGATGTTATTTTATCAACCGAGATTGTTTGTCTACCATAGCGAAAATGGAGACAATGAAGGTTTTGTCAAAGTGGTGCAACGCCAAGAGTATATTCTCAATAAAGCCATAGGCACACCTGCCATGTGGGCTACGATACTTTCGGGTGCAACGATGTTATATTTAAATCCTGATATCTTCTCTTCTGGAGGGTGGATGCATGCAAAACTTCTTTTTGTGGCTTTTTTGATTGCGTATCATATTTCTTTAGAAAATTTACGTAAAAAATTGATAGAAAATCCACATTACAAAAGTGGTAAGTGGTTTCGAGTATATAATGAAATACCTACACTGCTTATGATGTTTATAGTGATTATGGTAGTAGTCAAGCCATTTTAGTACATTTATGTTATAATTGATTTATAAATAAAGATTTTAAAATATAATAAAAAGGATTTATATATGCAGTTACCAGAAATTCCTCTTCCTAAAATTGATTTACCTTTTGATATTTCACTTTTAATACATCCACCCGTTGTTCATTTTGCTATCGTTTTGCCAGTAATCGTTTTGCTCTTGGAGTTTTATAATCTCTTTGTAAAACGACGCTCTATAGGTGTTTTCTCATTTATACTGATTGTCTTGACAGTGATTGTTTTTATTGCTGCATACCTGACAGGAAGTGTAGATGGGAAAGAAGCGTTGGATTTGCTCTCTGAAGATGGTCAAACAGAGTTAAAAGGACATAAGCTTTTAGGAACATATTTGATGTTTGTTTCTATGATAATACTTATTTTAAAATTACTCGTGATGACAGGTAAAACCTTTTTTAAAGTACTCTTTTTTATTGTACTTGTCGCATTGATTATTTTGACATTTAAGCAAGGAAAAGATGGAGGGGAATTGGTCTATGAGTATGGAGCCAATATCGAAAGTGTTAAAGATTTAAAAGATGATATGTCTGATATAAAAGAAGAGTTGGAAGAAGCCCAAGAGACGATAAGTAAAATGAAAGCCAGCCGTGCACCTACCATAGTGAAACCAAAGCGTACAGTGACAGTAGAGAAGATGTTGGAAGAGACACCAAAAAAGATACAAAAACAAGATGAAAAGGTCTTAAAAACACTTCAAGATGCAGCGAAAGATGTTTCAAAGAAAGTACATACAAGGATACCTTCTCCTACTAAACTAGAAACAAACAATGCTAGCGAGTAATGATAAAGGAGCCATGGTTTAGCTCCTGTAATATTCCACTTTCATTGAGATATACAAAGCCACCTAACAACGAGACTACTACTAAAACGGCAAAGAAAATTTTTATCATGGAGTAGGGTCTCTCTCCTACAATTTTACCTGTTTGTGCATTGATAGCATAATAATATTCCTTGTCATTCCAGTTGAAAGAAGCTGTCCAAACAGGGAAAAGTACATTTTTGTACGTTACATCACTATAGTTTGTCTCTGCATGATGTATCTGTTGTTGATCCCCACCTATGTCGTAGCGAATGTTTTGTTCTATTTTATGCATCATTTTTGCTTTGGCAAACTCAAAACCATTGTCCAATCCTACCGTATACTCTTCTGCCTCAAAACCAGAGAGATACTTTTCATCAAAGGGTACCAGTGTTGTAGTATCCCATGGCTCCAATGAGTCTAAAATAGCACGAGAGATTGTTTTGCTTGCTCCTATAGTGACATCATCAAAGCTGACATAGACTCTGCCTGAGACTGGAGTCCAGTTTATACGAGGTTCTTGTACACGTACTTGTCTCTGTCTCCCATTTTCTACAATCGTTTTTGTGACAGT
>JALSPX010000006.1 GCA_026985755.1 Sulfurovum sp.
TGGGATAAATGGTGCTAGTTCTTTGAGGTAGCGCTTCTGTTGCACATGCTATAAGTGAAAATAGCATCAAAAAAAATAAAAAAAATCTTCTCATATGATATGTCCTAAAAAATGTATAAACTTATTTTACCTAATCTTAGGTTTGTTTTTGATGTATATTATTAGTATATATTATATTTAAAGATTTATTTTTATTTAAGCTATATAAGAATATAATTTATCAATTAATAATTTTTTTCTTTATATTAAACTTATTAATAAATAAATTTTAAAAGGAGGTAACTTATAAAAAGAATCAATATTTTAGATAACACACGCTCTATTAACCCTATATATAAAAAGGAGAAAAAAATGAGACTATTGAAAAAAACAATGTTATTAATTGCAAGTACACTGTTTGTACATGCCCAACCACTAGGATTGCCTCCTGTTCCTATCCCTACAGATAACCCTCAAACTGACAATAAAATAAAACTTGGTGATATGCTCTTTCATGATGCACGTTTTAGTGCTGATGGTAAAGTAAGCTGTGCTACTTGTCATGCAAAAGAAAAAGCCTTTACAGACCATTTACCTGTCTCAAAAGGTTTTAGCGATAAAAAAGGAACACGTATGGGGACAAGAAATGCACCGACAGTCATCAATGCTGCCTATTATACCTCTCAGTTTTGGGATGGACGAGTGCCTAGCCTGGAAGAACAATCAAAATTTCCACCTATTAATCCGGTAGAAGGTGGTTTGCACTCTTGGGATCATTTGGTGGATATGTTAAAAAAAGATGATTTTTACAAAAAAGAGATCTCCAAGGTTTTCAACATCAAACCTTCTGAAATTACGATAGAACATTTTGCAAAAGCCATCGCAAGCTTTGAAAGGACTATCATTTCAGGGAATTCAAAATTTGACCGTTATATGTATGGTGGAGAAAAAGATGCCTTAAATGCGCAGGAAAAAAGAGGCTTAGCTGTATTTTTGGGGCAGGGACGATGTGTATCTTGTCATACAATCTCTCAGACACATGCTTTGTTTACAGATAATCAAATGCACAACCTTGGTGTAGGATTTAAAGCATTAGGTGGAAAATCATCAGAAGTAGCCAAAGAATACATTGTTATGCTTGCCAAGCAAAAAGAAAAACTGAAAGACAAAACTGGAAATAAAGTAGACAATCATGCAGCAGATGAGTTGGTACTCGCTGAAAAAAGATTTTCTGAACTAGGTCGTCTTGCAATCACACATGAAGCTGATGATATGGGAGCATTTAAAACTGTAACGCTTAGAAATATTGCTAAAACAGGGCCATATATGCATGATGGAAGTCTCTCAACACTCGAAGAGGTTGTTGAATGGTATAACTTGGGAGGTAAATTAAATTCTAATGATCCTGATACGCCATTTTTGGATGGTGGTATTAGACCGCTTAATTTGAGTGGAGAACAAATGGTAGATTTGGTTGCTTTCATGAAAGCACTTACAAGTCCAGAATTTGAAAATGTAAAGGAAACGAAATGAAAAGAAGAGAATTTTTAAAAAAAACAAGCATACTCACAGCTGGTACCATTTTACCTATGAGTTTGATTGAAGTGGCTTTTGCCAATGAGGCTGATGGAAGCAAGTCTGGAGAGAATTTTACCTTTGCTGTTATTTCAGATGCACATTTGCAGCAAATCAAAGGTACAAAGTTTGTGAGAAACTGGGATATGGGTCTGAAAAAAGCGGTTGCTGAATGTAACTTGATGAATCCAAAACCTGATTTTATACTTTTTGGAGGAGATCTCGGACAGCTTGGAAAGGCAGCAGAGATAGATCATGGAGCTGAAATACTTTCAGCACTAAACTCGCCAGTAAAGATGATGCTTGGAGAACATGACTATTATCTTGACTTAGGTGAGCACTGGATGAATCGTTTTGGTGATCCCTATTATAGTTTTGATCATAAAGGTGTACATATTGTTGTACTTAATTCAATTCTTGTAGATGAAAAATGGACGAATAAGTGGAAAGATCCAATGGAAAGAATGCAAACAATGGCAGGGCTTGACGATCCAAACGGTTCTCCTTTTATGGTAGGACTGCAACAAAGACAATGGCTTAAAAAAGATTTAGAAAATATTTCTAAAGATACCCCAATTATTGTCTTTTCTCATTCTCCTTTACAAAAACTGTACAAAGGATGGAACTTCTGGACAGATGATGCCGAATTGGTACAAGATATCTTAAAACCTTTTAAAAAGGTTAATGTCATTTATGCACACGTACATCAAATTCAATACAATAAAATAGGAAATATCGCTTTCAATTCTGTTATGTCAACAGCATGGCCATGGCCATATCCTGAAACATACTCACAGGGAACGCATTATATGCCTAAAATGACTATAAAAATGAATCGTGCTGATCCATTTTTTGAACGGGATGCAACAGGCTGGCAAATGATTGATGTGCATTCTGGAAGGGTTGATTTTAATTTCCAACTTCCAAACAATAAAAATAGAACAGTTGCCTATAATGAGAAAACTGAGCAACCAGAAGATATGGAGTTTCAAAAAGAGCAAATTCCACCTCAAACACACTATTAAGGAGATGATCATGAAAAAAATATTAAAAACCATAGCGCTTTCTACACTTAGTCTATATATAACAACTATGTTGCAAGCAGATGAATTCACACAAAAAGATCTTGACCTTTGGATGGCAGAATACAAAAGTGTTGTCAAAGAGGGACGAAAAGTATTCACTAATCCTAAATTAGGTACCAATACAGTCACTTGTAACGAATGTCATCCAAATGCTAGCAATACGCATCCTGAAACGTATCCAAAGTTTCAAAAACAGTTGGGTAAAGTGGCTACGATGGCAGAAATGATAAACTGGTGTATTGCCAATCCTCTCGAAGGTAAAAAAATGGCTCTAGATGACCCTAGAATGACAGCACTTATAGCCTATATTACCCAAGAAAGAAAAGGAATTAAATTAGACCCAGGTAAACACTAGCAACATGATGAACTATATGTTTACTAAAACGATAGTTCATCCTGATTATTTTTCTCACCTATAAGCACGAACACCACCACAAACATAGGCACGCTCAATGCCAAAATATACACAGGTGCCATCAAATACCCATGACGGTTGAGATAGAAAAATCCTAAGACCAGTACCACATATGCACCTATACGGTTGAGTGAGAGTGCGGCTTTGGTGTCACGCAAGGTTTCTGAAAGAGAGCGTCTATTTTTTTTCATCCGAGACTTCTCTTCTTTAATCGCTTCTGCCAAATCTGCTTCTGGCTCTTCTACAATCTCTTCAGAGTAGAGATCATAGGGGTCTTCTAGTTTATCTATGGTGTCTCGTGTATCATCTATGGTAATGATGTTGTGCTCTACTCTGGCATCTACCATACGCTTATATGATTTCATAGAAGCCAACATCACCAAAGATGCAGAGACAAAGCCTATTTGAGTATTCCAAAGCATCTTAATATCAAAAAATATTATAGAGAGTAGAATGACAACAATATCTGCTATCACAAGAGCTTTAAGTATCTTTGAATTAATACTTTTCATCCTCATCCTCATCATCTTTATAGCCTGCTTTGTACTTGTAGCGTGGGTCATTGGCAAGCTCATCGAGTGAGGACTTTTGTTTGGCATAAGCCTTATAGACATTAGATATCGCAGCACCCACACCTATGAATACCCCTATCCACAGTGTCCACATGATACCCGTAAGCTTTTGTAATCCTAGACCAATCCCTACTCCAATGAGTATTGCCACCACAATAGAGATACCAAGGCTCAACCCATCAGCAGCGTTGACTACTTTTTTTAGTTTTGGTTCTTCTGGTTTCATGATGCTATTATCTCTGCCATCGTCTCATGCGCAGCCTTAATCGCCACATCTATCATCTCATCTGTCATCGCAGTACAGATAAACCCTGTCTCATATGATGAGCATGCAAGGTAAATACCACGATCGAGCATCCCTTTATGAAACTTGGCAAACATCTGCGTGTCATTATCACAAGCATCGGCGAAGTTTTTGACAGGCTTGTCGGAAAAGAAGAAGCCAAACATAGAGCCTCGTACCTCTGTGACCATAGGCACATTGACAGCCTCTGCTGCTTTTTTAAACCCCTCTACAAGCTTTTTGGCTTTGGTGGCAAAATCTACATACACAGCAGGATTGGATTTAAGCTTACGTAAGCTTGTAAGTCCTGCTACCATGGCTACAGGGTTACCTGAGAGTGTACCTGCCTGATAAACAGGTCCTTCTGGTGAGAGGTGAGACATAATCTCAGCACTCGCACCGAAAGCACCCACAGGCATACCTGCACCGATAACCTTACCTAGCGTCACCATGTCAGGTTTGACCGCTGAAATACCCTGAGCTCCTATCAGAGAGGCTCTAAAACCACTCATCACCTCATCAAAGATAAGCAAGGCTCCATATGTGTCACATAGAGCTCTTAGCCCTTCTAAAAAGTTTTCATCCGCAGGTACTAGCCCCATATTCCCAGCAATGGGTTCTATAATCACACAGGCAATGTCACCCTTGGCATCGGCAAAACACTTCTCTACAGATGCCATGTCATTATAGGTCGCCAAGAGCGTATGTTTAGTCAAGTCGGCAGGTACGCCTGGGCTAGAGGGTGTGCCAAACGTAGCCAGACCAGAGCCAGCTTGAACGAGCAGTGAATCGGAGTGTCCATGGTAACATCCAGTAAATTTGAGGATATTATCACGACCAGTTACCCCACGTGCTAGACGAATGGCAGACATCACCGCCTCTGTACCAGAGCTTACAAAACGTACTTTGTCGATACTCTCGAACATCTCTACTATCTCTGAAGCGAGTTCTGTCTCTACAGTGGTTGGTGCACCAAAGCTAAGCCCTCGTTTGACGGCCTCAATCACAGATGCCTCTATCTGGGCATCACAATGACCAAAAATCAGTGGTCCCCAGCTCTGTACAAAGTCGATATATCTATTGCCATCAATGTCAAAAAGATACGCACCCTCACCATGAGAAATAAATGGAGGTGTTCCCTCTACTCCACTAAATGCACGTACAGGTGAGTCTACACCACCGGGTATCACTGCGTATGCTTCCTCAAATGCTTTCGTACTTTGCGTGTATGCCATCTCTTAATCCTTAGTTTTGTATAATTGCAAAAATTATCCCAAATTTTGACAATCCTATTGCATATTTTGGGATTATACACTATAGGCACTAAGGAGTGGATTATCAGAACACTTAAAGCGTTTTTAATTACCCTACTTCTTTATCTGCTCTTGCCTTTACTTCTTTATGTACTTTTTGTTAAAAAAATAACTTTTCCTCCCTCACAAAGCCAAGAGGTAAAAATATCACTTGATCTACACTCTTTTGAATCTATCCACGCTGAAGAGACACTAGAAAGTATACAAGAGAATCCAGAGCAGTATCAAGAATCTCTAGAAGAGATGACCAAAAAGCTATTTGAAAAAATTGCCAAAGCCAAAGATGCACAAACAGAAAGCCAGAAAACAGACGAACCCATCCAAGCACAAGAGACTAAAACCATCTCACCTGAAGAGGCGACACGAAGATTATTCAAAAGAATTGCAGACTCACAAAAAAAACGAATACCTCCTAAAAAGAGTCAAAAAGAGAAACCAAAAGAGACTATTTTAGAAAAAGCAAAGTTGGCAAAGCTTGCACAAGAAAAATTAGTAGAACAAAAACATAAAGAGGAAGTAGAAAAGGCAAAAATACAAGAGCAAGCTAAAATAGCACAACTTCAAAAACAAAAAACATTAGAAAAAGCAAAAAAAATTGCATTAGAAAAAGCAAGACTCGCAAAAATAGCCCAAGAAAAATTAATAGAAGAAAAACAAAAAGAGGCTCAAAGGCTCGCAAAATTGGCTATGATTGAGGAAACACAACGCTTACAAGAACTTGAAGAGAAACAAAAAAAAGTACAAGAAGAAAAAAACAGAGCTATAGAAAAAAAGAGACTTACAAAACTTGCTGAACAAAAACGCCTAAAAAAGATACGTGAGAAGAAAGAGAAACAAAAAAAGGCAAAACAAAAAAAACTTGCACAAAAAAAATTACGCAAAAAAAAGTCGAACAAAAAACAAAAAACAAAAAGCAGTTTGGCTAAAGCTATTGCTAAATCTAGTTCTAGTTATGCTAAAAAACAAAATAAATCTTCAGCAGCTACAAAAATGATAAATAAATTTTATGGCTCTGAATTTAATGGATTTACGGGGACGCAAAAGAAGTTTATAAGAGAAAACTTAGGAAATATTTATCGTATTACACAACGTACACTGACACGAAATGGTTACCCAGAAGTAGCTGCACGTACCCAACAACAAGGTACACAACTTGTAACCTTTTACTTGCATCCAAATGGTAGTATCTCAGGACTTCGTTACAAAAGACGTTTAGGATATGCCTCACTAGACAAGAACACGATGAAAATCATACAAATAGCCTACAAAAACTACCCCAGACCCAAAACAAAAACAAAAATAACTTTCTATGTAGAATATAGTTTATTTTAGGGACTTCCATAGATTTTTTACTACAGATTCAGTGCCTTGCACTAACAAAGGCTCTTTTTTTACATCTAGCCACCGAATAATCTCTTTCATCTCATCCTCTCTCATCACTGTACAACCTGCAGTAGGTACGCTCTTAATGTGTATAAATATACACGACCCGGCACCTTTTTTTGCTCCTGCTTCATCTATATGATTATGGTTGACTACTATTCCATACTTATAGTAGTTCTTTGCAAACCTCATATGCTCTTTACTTTTATAGTCTACAGCTACTTTGGTAGAATCTACTATTTTATTGTAAAGTTTTGAGTTGACATCGTCTACACAGTGGTCTGTACTTTTATAGACTTCATAAGGGTAGTCCACGACAAAAGGGAAGTACCCAAAGGCTTGTTTGAGCGTAAAGATACCTGCAGGCGATTTGCCGTCTCCCTCTTTTTTGATGTACTTGGCATCTTTGGGTATGGTATGCAAGCCTATCCCCCATCCTAGTCCATTTCGTCCTAGTTTGATCTTTATGGCTTTGCCTACTTTGTGCCAAGTATCTGTTTTTTCATAGCGTTGTAATGTACCGTTAGAAGTAGCCCAGTTTTGGGTGCTGACTACTATGAGTTGTTTGGTGTTGGGGAGTTGGGCAGAAAACACACCAGTCATTAAAATAGCCAATAGTAAAATTTTTCTCATCTGTGTTATAATCCTTTATACATTTTCGGAAGAGAAGTCATTAGTCTCACCCCATAGTTTTGTGGGGCTAATGATTTCACTTCCAGATATACCTAAGGCATACAACATGGAATACGGAATCATCTCAATTGTTATCCCACTTTTGACAATCCTTCTTGCTATTATAACAAAAGATGTCATCGTCTCCCTGATAGGTGGCATTTTTGCAGGGCTGCTTGTTTTAAATGGGTATAACCCTCTCACAGCTTTTGTAGCACTATTTGATGGCATCATCGCACTTTTTTCAGAGGGCTGGATAACCAAAACCCTGCTCTTTATGCTGCTTGTTGGCTCTATTATCAGGCTACTTACGCTCTCTGGAGCAGTGGAGCAGTTCGTCTCATGGCTATCACAAAAAGCCAAAAAGACAGATTCTGCTACAGGGGCGATGCTTTTGGCATATGTCATCGGTGTGGTGATTTTTATAGAGTCTAGTATTACTTCACTCGTAGCTGGTACTGTTGCCAAACCTCTGTGTGACAAAAACGGTGTAAGCAGAGAGAAACTTGCCTACATCTGTGACTCAACCTCTGCACCTATTTGTTCGCTTATCCCTCTCAATGGCTGGGGTGCATTACTCTTAGGGCTTATCGTCTCTGCAGTAGATACCAAGGTGATCTCTGGCGACCCTGTGAGCCTGCTCATTAGCTCTATTCCCTACAACTTTTATGCCATTTTTACGCTGCTTATCGTTCTGGCTGTTATCTTTTGGAACTTTGAGATAGGAGCCATGAAACACAGTACCCCAAGAGAGTATGTCCATACGCCTCTCAAAACAGACAGTAAAGCAAGCCCTTACCCTATGCTTCTACCTCTAGGGGTGATGGTACTTGCCGTACCTATGGGCTTATATCTCACAGGAAAAGGGGATATTTTTAAAGGTTCGGGTTCTACTTCGGTGTACTATGCGGTCATTGTGACACTGTTGTTTATGTATACCTATTATGTTGGGTCTAAAACGCTCACACACCGTAGCTACTTCAAAGGACTCTATGAAGGCATGGGCGAGATGATATCTGTCACGATGATACTCCTCTTTGCACTCTTCATAGGGAAAGTTATAGGTGACTTAGGCACTGCAAAATATCTATCACATATCCTCTCAGGCAACATCCCCCCTGCACTCATGCCAATGCTTATCTTCTTTGTTGCCTCCATCACAGCATTTAGTACGGGGACAAGCTGGGGAACTTTTTCTATTATGATGCCTATCGGTTTGGCATTGGGTGCTACGATGGGTTTAGATATTCCTCTAGTTATTGCAGCCGTCATCTCTGGAGGCATCTTCGGTGATCATGCTTCCCCTATCTCTGACACAACCATCATCAGCTCTATGGCAGCAGGATGTGACCATGTGGAGCATGTGCGTACGCAATTGCCTTATGCCTTGATAGGTGGCATACTAGCAGGGTTCGCCTTTTTAATAAGTGGATGGATAATGAGCTAGTCGATTCTTTTGTATGGAAGTGTGACAATATTGTATTCTATAGGCAATGTACTTGAAGGTAAACATTTCCAATTTTTCGTCATTCTCTCTTTAAGGGCACTTGAAAGTGTTGCAAGTTGTTCATCTGCCTCTTCTAAAGTGAGTTTATCTACCTCGATAAAGAGTTGTAATCTTTCAATATTTTTACCTTCATAGATATGATAATGCGTAATTTGCAATGTTTTAAGTAGATGCTTTACCAAATGATAAAAACGTTCATATGCTTCACCATTATATTCTATGACAAGATAATTTGTTTTATTCTCTTCCAATAAAGGTACAGCAATTGTATATTCTCTATGAAGATGTTGTTCTACTATGAGAGGAGTAAGGGGTTCATCTATACGTTCAAATTTGGCATAAAAAGTGCGATTGTCAAACCTAATCTTTTCAACAATCGTAGAGCGTTTAATATAATAATACTCTGATGAAAACTCTAAATCAAGCACTTTGATTTTGGAATCCTAGATACTAGTAAATAGATTTATCATAGATTATAAAGTTTTGAGCCAAGGCTTTCATCTCATCTTTAATCGTGGCATGCAGTGTTGTATCATTGATATTGTCAAGTACATCTGCAATTTTATTTGCGATGATTTCAAACTCTTTTTCTTTCATACCTCTACTAGTAAGTGCAGGAGATCCTATACGTACACCCGAAGTGACAAAGGGACTTCTGGTCTCACCAGGGACTGTGTTTTTATTTACCGTGATACCCGCTGCACCTAATGCCGCATCTGCATCTTTACCAGAAAAATCTTTATCCAAAAAGCTAACAAGTACAAGGTGATTGTCTGTACCACCAGATACAACATCATAACCACGAGACACTAACACTTCTGCAAGTTTGGAGGCATTGGCTTTGACTTGTTTTGCATAGACTTTCCACTCGTCTGATAGATTATATTTAAACCCTACCGCTTTTGCAGCTACCACATGAACCAATGGACCACCCTGTAACCCAGGGAAGATAGCAGAGTTAATTTTTTTGGCAATATCCTCATCATTTGTCATAATCATACCACCACGAGGTCCTGCAAGCGTTTTGTGCGTGGTCGTCGTTACAACATCTGCATATGGGAACGGGCTAGGATGTTCACCTGCACATACCAGTCCAGCGATATGAGCAATGTCGGCAAAGAGCATTGCACCTACTTCATCCGCGATTTCTCTAAATTTTTTAAAGTCTATTTCTCTAGCATACGCAGAAGCACCACACACAATAATTTTGGGTTGTACCGTTTTTGCGATTCTCATTACCTCATCATAGTTAATACGCCCATCCAACTCTACTCCATAGGTAAAAGAGGAGTAGTTTTTACCAGAAAAACTTGGCTTAGAACCATGTGTCAAGTGACCACCGTGGCTTAAATCCATACCTAGAAGTTTATCTCCTGCTTTAAGTAACGCAGCATACACTGCACCATTTGCCTGTGAACCTGAATGGGGTTGCACGTTGGCATAGGTACAATCAAAAAGTTCACATGCTCTGTCAATAGCCAATTGTTCTACTACATCTGCGTATTCACATCCACCATAGTAACGTTTATGTGGGTAGCCTTCAGCATATTTATTTGTAAATACAGAACCCATCGCTTCCATCACTGCAGGGATAGTAAAGTTCTCAGAAGCAATCATCTCTAAGTGATTGGTTTGTCTCTCTCTTTCTTTTTCAATAGCAGAAAATATCTCAGGATCAAAGCTTTCAATTTCATATGACATAGGGTTCCTTATTTGGGGAAGTTATTTATTGTGTATTTATAGCAAATTTCATCTAAATTTATTATGAATTAGAGGTAGCCCACTTATCAGTCTTCCATATATCATTATTTTTATCACTCTTCATATCAAATAAATTGCATTTTATATTCTCTAATTTATTATGATAGAATAAAAAAAACTTTAAATTCATACAGGAAAACCGATGAAACTTCTTCAATATTTTTTTGGTATTGTGATTGCACAAATAGCTGTTTTTAGTTTAGTTTTACTCAACTCTGAATCACTCACTAGCGAAAACCTGTTACGTATCGCTATTCCTTCCCTTTTTATTGCATTGGTCATTGCTTTTTGGTTTTTATCTATTGCCAAACACCATAGCAAAGATGTGCTCATGAAAGCCAAAGATAATTTTCTCTCTGAAAAAGAAAAAATACATGCCAATGCTGAACGTGCAAAAGCACGTGTACGTAAAGAGGCACAAAAAGAGATACGTAAAGAGACCACCAAGGCACATGCCAAGGCAAATTTCAAAGTGGGTGCCTCTTTTGTCGGTGTATTGGGAGTAGGAGCTCTTTTTGTCATGGCACAAATGATGACAGCAGGACTTTTACTTATCGCTACAACACTTGGTGCAGCAGGAGGCTATTACCTTAGGTCAAAACGTGCGAAACACTTGGACCTCACTACCATCAATGTAGAAGCACTAGAATCAAAACCTAAAAAACTTGAAAAAACATCATAAAAAAGTTATGACACAATATAATAGCCTTGTAACCTCCTCTACGATATAATATCTTTCAATAATAAACACAAAAGAAATAATAAATGGATTTATCTAAAGCAATATACATACCTACACAAAGCCCTTATGATCCAGATGAGAATGGACATTTTGGTAAATTTGGTGGGCGTTTTGTACCTGAGACACTGATGCCCGCACTGGAACAACTTCGTCTTGACTACGAAGCAGTACGTTTTGACAAAGCGTTTTGGGCAGAGGTAGATTACTACTACAAAAACTATGTAGGTCGCCCTTCTGCACTCTATTTTGCAGAAAATATCTCTAAAGAGCTAGACGCCAAAGTCTATCTAAAAAGAGAAGACCTTAACCATACAGGTGCACACAAAATCAATCACTGTGTCGCACAAGCCGTGCTTGCCAAACGTCTAGGGAAAAAGAAAATCATTGCAGAGACGGGTGCAGGTCAACATGGCGTGGCTACTGCTACTGTTGCGGCACTCTTTGGGCTAGAGTGTGAGGTTTTTATGGGTGCAAAAGATGTAGCACGTCAAGAGCTCAATGTTTTTCGTATGAAACTCCTAGGGGCTAAAGTACATGCTGTGGAGTCTGGATCTAAAACGCTCAAAGACGCGATGAACGATGCCATACGACACTGGGTAACCCATGCACGTGATACCTACTATCTCATAGGTACAGTCGCAGGCCCTCATCCTTACCCTATGATGGTACGTGATATCCAAAGCATCATTGGTTGGGAAGCCAAAGCACAACTAGATATCGTAGAGGGATGTCTCCCTGATAAAGTCATCGCTTGTATCGGTGGTGGTTCTAATGCACTGGGCGTTTTTAATCACTTTTTGGGTGATGAGAGTGTTGAGTGTATAGGAATAGAAGCTGGTGGATTAGGATTAGACTCCAAACATGGTTGCTCATTAGAGAAAGGAAGCCCAGGCGTACTGCATGGGCAACTTAGCTACCTACTCCAAGATGAAGATGGACAGATACAAGAAGCCCACTCTATCTCTGCAGGTCTTGACTATCCTGGTATAGGGCCAGAGCATGCCTTTTTTAAAGACAATGATATTGTCACCTATGACCATATCACCGATGATGAAGCAATAGATGCCTTTATATGGCTCTCGCAATCAGAAGGTATTATCCCTGCCTTTGAGAGCTCTCATGCTATAGCGTACCTAAAAAGATGAAACCTGAAGATACCAAAGGCAAAACCATTTTGGTAAACCTCTCTGGACGTGGGGACAAAGATATGATACAAGCACAAGATATACTAAGCAATCAATTTAAATAGAACACAAAGGACTAATACTATGAACTTCGAACTAACTATCGCAAAAATAGCTGAAATAAAAGCAGATTTAGAACTGATACTTGTCATAGACAATGATTTCAAACACCATTTCGTACAAGACAAAAAACTGCTTAAAAAAGCAGGGTTTGAGGGTGGACAAGATGAAACATGTTTGCTTATAGGTGAGAATAGACTGTATGTGGGTGCTGGTTCTTTAGAAAGTACTGCACTACGTACAGCAACTGCTAGTGCGATGAAGGCATTGCTTGGTAAAAATTATAAACATATTAAAGTCTCTACCTATACCAATAAAGGCTGCACCTACTCGCTTCGTGCTATGGTAGAAGGTTTTATACTGGGTGACTATACCTTCGAAACCTATAAAAGTCAAAAAAATGAGAGTAAAATCAAACATATCACTATTTCATTAGATGAGTATAATGGTATGGCACTTGATATAGAAAAAGCATCTGTACAAGTGCATAAAGCACAGATCATTGCAGATGCTACCAACTTTACACGTGACATCGTAAATACCACACCTGATGATTGTTATCCAGAAGTGATGGCAAGTATTGCTGAAGGTATGGCGGAAGATGTAGGTCTTAAATGTCATGTGTTGAAACCAAAACAACTTAAAAAAGAAAAGATGGAAACACTTTTGGCTGTAGCGCGTGCAAGCCGTCATACACCTAGAGTCATTCACCTCACACATAAACCTAAAAAAGCGAAAATGAAAGTAACCCTTGTAGGTAAAGGGCTTACCTATGATTCAGGAGGGCTTAGCCTAAAACCTGCGGACTATATGGTCACCATGAAATCAGACAAAAGTGGCGGTTCTGCGGTGATGGGTATTATGAAGGCTATTGCTGAAATGGATCTACCCATAGAAGTACATGGATTCATCGGTGCCGTAGAGAATATGATAGGAGGAGATGCCTATAAACCAGATGATGTACTCGTAGCCAAAAATGGTAAAACTATCGAAGTACGCAATACCGATGCAGAGGGTCGCTTGGTACTCGCAGATGTACTCTGCTATGCACAACAAGAGGTAAGATCAGACTATATCTTCGACTTTGCTACCCTCACAGGAGCATGTGTGGTTGGTGTAGGTCATTATACTTCAGGGGTCATGGGCAACAGTGACGAAGTCAAAGCTATGGTCGTCAAAGAAGCCAAAAATGCTGGAGAACTCGCAACAGCACTAGACTTTAACCCCTACCTGAAAAAGACTATCAAATCTGAGATAGCAGATATCTGTAATATATCAAATACCAGATATGGTGGAGCGATTACTGCTGGGCAATTTCTCTCTGAATTTATAGACAAAAAACATACAGACAAATGGGCACATATTGATATTGCTGGTCCTGCTTTTGTAGAACATGCTTGGGGAGAGAATCCTCATGGTGCATCAGGTGCGGGTGTGAGACTTATGGTAAAATTACTTGAAAAATTAGCTAAATAAGGTTCTATCACAATGCATTCTCTATATATTTTATTTTTATCTATACTATCATTTATATTTTTATCTGGATTTTTATTTGAGGAGAGAGGTGGTAACGAAAAAGCGCTTTCTCTCCCACCTGAACACATTCCTACCAAAACAGACACCAAAGAGTCTTCAGATAATTTTCCTCTTTTAAAAATCAAAGCCTATAAACGTATTTCTAATGATGCCAAACCAAAAGAGACAACGCCTACAAAAGCACCTCTTGTCCAAAAACCTATAGAGGAACAAGGTCAGACACAAGAACCTATCACTCTACCTGAACCCAAAAAAGAACCTATAATCAAACCTAGAAAAGTAAAAAAGAAAGCATCGAGACTTGGTACCAAAACGAACAAAATACCTCATATTATCAAACAAACTAAGCCAACAAAGAGAAAAGAGAAATATTCAAGACAAAAGAGAAGACAAACAGGTCATGTCAGAAAACTTATATTTGATAAAAAGACATCTTTTAGTGATATTCCATTACCACTACCATCTCTTGCATCCTTAAAACTGGAATCTCTTATGAAATCTATTCCTTTGATTCCTCTTTCTGATATACCAATTATAGACTCTCTATTGCCTTCTCCTTCCAAAACGTCACGTAATAGAATACGAAATAGAAATATGCACTATTCTCGCCCACAAGGAAAACATACAAATCAGACCAATTTAGATATGGCAAATATCCGTATAGGAAAAAGTGAAGACTATACGTCAATTGTGTTTGACAGCTTTCGATGGGAGGGATATAACACTGAATCAACTGTAGAAGCATCTGAGTCAGGGAGCTATCATTTTTCTTATGAACCTCAAAAAAACCGTATCGTTGGTACCCTTCAAGGATATAGTGCTTTTTCTGCTTTATTGGGAGACCAAAGTGAACTTTTTAAGGGGAATGAACTCATTAAAAACATCTATATAGATCGCTATTTAGGCAATGATGGTATTCAATTTGTTATCCAGCTTAAAAAGAAAGTTCAAATGACTGTACTAGACATGAAAAACCCTGCTAGAATCATTGTCAATTTGTATCCACAATAAAATTGTATCAAGGGAAAGGATATAAACAAATGAAAGAGATCAAATTTTTAATTTCTATAGTGATAGTGCTTGTTTTTCATGCTTGTCAAGGGAGAGATATGCCCATAAAAACAGTAGATTCCAAACCTATAGCTGACACAAATACCTCAGTATCTGTTGCAATCAGCAAGGATAAGAAAAAAGAAAAAAGTGTACACACACAAAAGAAAAAAGTTCCCCAGAAGAAAAAAACTGTAACTGCAACATTAAAATCTCAAACTTCTGTAGTAAAAAAGCCTAAGACTCCCTCGATAAAAAATTTGCCTCCTTTGCCTACAATAGAAAAGCCTAAGCAAATAAAAAAAGTCATCTCTAAACTTAGTCATCATAGTATAGACGAAATTATCAATACGAAAGTAGCACAACCTAGGGAGAGTTTTTCTGGTGGTGACATTGTCGATAAGTTAGATATGGCAACCATTCGTATAGGAAAAAGCAGTGACTATACAAGTATCATTTTTGACAGTTATATCTATGAAGGAAAAGATATTTTCCCCTCAGAAAAAGCATCTACTTCAGGGATATATCTCTTTACCTATGAACCCAGTAAAAAGCGTATCGTGGGTATTATAGATGGGTACAATGCTTTCTCTGCACTTTTAAGTGATCAACATGAGCTCTTTAGTGACAATAAGATAGTCAAAAATATCTATATCTTAAAACATTTAGGTCAAGATGGCATTAAATTTGCAATTAAACTAAGAAAAAATGTACGTGTCAATATATTTGATGTCAAGAATCCTGGTCGGATCATTGTCAATTTGTTTCCTCTTTAAATGTCTCTTTATTTTTTTGGATTTAAATAGAGCATATCTTCATCTTGATTGATAAAAAATGTAAACTGCTTGAAAAAATTCATTCCTAGTAAGCCATCTATACCATCTCTTTTAAATGGTGCTGTGGTTACTTCAATATTTGACAACTCCAAATTGCCTATTTTCATGCTATGTGCATTACAAAGCTTTGCATTGACATTGTTTCCTGCTGTTTCTAGCACCAAATCATCTCGGATAACCTCAAGCATTGATGCCTTATCTTCATCAATAAAAATAAAAGTTGCACCCGTATCAAGCATAAGAGAAAAAGAGGTGCCATCTAAGAATACATTGGCGACATAATGGTCTCCATAACGTAACAATGGTATGGCATATTCATATGACTCTTTTTGATCATTATCTATTTCATTGAGTAAGGTTTTAACATTTTGTGCATACACTTCATCATATTTAAGTCCTTCTAGCAAAGGAGCAGCCTCTTGTGTTTTATCTAAATGCATATAGAGTTTTGCCAAGCGATAGGTATAAAAATTATCACTATCATCATAAGCAATCATCTCTTCTAAAAATGTGATAAGTTTTCCATACTCTTCCCTTTTTAAAAGTGTATCAATCTGTTTTATTGCTGTATCACGTAACTGTGCGTTTAGACGTTTATCTTCACTCTCAGATACATAATTTTCTTTTTCCTGCATAATAAGTGCTATAGCTTTTGAAAACTCCCCCTCTTTTATATAGGTTGTTATCATCGATTTCCATACACTGCTTTGAGGCTCATTCTCTAAAAAAATATTCATATACTCCAATGCCAGAGGAGCATCTTTTTGTGCCAACATATCAAGATACTCTTCTATACGCACTCTCTCTTTTTGAGTGCCATGCTCAAGATACCAGCTTAGCGCATCATAAAACTTGTTCTCTTTTAAAAGCATATCTAGTGTATCTCTATTTTTTCTCGTCTCTTTTGGTATCGTGACACTTTCACTTTTGTCCTTGATATTAGATTGATGCCTAAAGGTGATATGATGTATCTCTTTTGTGGCTTCTTTTTTGGATACATCTAGCGTAGGCAAAGTGAGATTAAAGTAATCTATACTTAACCAAGCCAAAATAAAAATAATCATAAAAATAAAAAATGTTCTAATCATAAAATAATCCCAAATTATGCATTAGAATCGTTTAAATTCTGTAAAGGCTTAGTGCATGGGTGTTTACAAAGAATTTGAGTTTAACCCAAAGGTTAATCGATGGTTCTTTGTGAATACCCATGTGCTAATGCTTTGCAGAAGATGAATGATTTCTAATGCATATTTTGGGATAATTGTACCCAATTAATGTAAACCACATAAAACCATAATTTGGATAAAATCACAACATTAAACACTAAGGAAACAATATGGGACTAGGCATCGGACTTGTTGGACTACCAAATGTAGGGAAATCTACCACATTTAACGCACTCACTAAAGCACAAAATGCAGAGAGTGCCAACTATCCATTCTGTACTATAGAGCCAAACAAAGCCGTAGTACCTGTACCAGATAAAAGATTAGATGCACTTGCAAAAATAGTGAATCCTGAAAAGATACAATACTCCACACTTGACTTCGTCGATATTGCAGGGCTTGTTGCAGGCGCTAGTAAAGGAGAAGGTCTAGGAAACAAATTTCTAGGAAATATCCGTGAAACTGAAGTGATACTCCATATCGTTAGATGTTTTGAAGACCCAAACATTGTACACACAGAAGGTAGTATCGACCCTATACGTGATGTAGAGATTATCGAACAAGAGTTACTTTTTGCAGATATTGACGCGGTACTCAAACGTATAGAGATGCTCAAGAAAAAAGCAAAAGGCAATGACAAAGGTGCCAAAGAACAACTAGAAGTCGCAGAAGCACTACTGGCACATATAGAAGATGGTGCCCCTGTTTCTACCTTTGAAGATTTAGAATCAGATGGATTTTTGGCAATAAATAAAGACCTGCGTCTACTCACCTCAAAACCTATCATCTATGGTGCCAATGTAGATGAAGATGGGCTTACAGATGACAGCGAATTTGTACAAAAACTTAAAGCTTATGCTAATGAGCGTGGCTCAGAAGTGATCAAACTTTGTGCCAAAGTGGAAGAAGATATGGTAGACTTCGATGATGAAGAACGCGATGAGATGCTTGTAGACCTTGGGGTCACAGAGTCAGGACTAGAGCAAATCATCCATAAAGGGTTTGCAAAACTTGGTTTACAATCGTACTTTACCGCAGGTGTCAAAGAGGTACGTGCATGGACCATACGTCAAGGTACCACTGCACCCAAAGCCGCAGCAGTCATACACAATGACTTTGAAAAAGGATTCATCCGTGCAGAAGTCATTAGCTATGAAGATTTCGTAGAGTTCGGTGGAGAACAAGGTGCCAAAGAGGCAGGTAAAAACAGACTTGAAGGCAAAGAGTACATCGTCCAAGATGGTGATGTCATGCACTTTAGATTTAATGTATAACAAAGGTTTTTTGATGAAAAATGTACTACTTTCCATGTTTATTGTATTTGGTTTAATCGCTTGTGATGGCAATAAAAAAGGTACATTTTTAAAAACAGTCACCTCTCCATATACACAAGCCCAGTCTGTTAAAAAACTCCAGAATGTGATCAAACAAAAAGGACTTACCCTTTTTGAAACCATAGACCATAAAGCCAATGCAGCAGCAGTAAAGATGAACCTTAAACCAGAGACCGTCGTGGTATTTGGTAATCCTAGAATGGGTACGATACTTATGGATTGTAACCCATCTATGGGGCTCGATTTACCTCTTCGTATTTTGGTTAATACCACCTATGAAGGTGTCACCTCTTTTACCTATACCAACCCAGAATACTGGTCTCTCAAACATAATATCAAAGATAAAACTTGTCTAGGCATTATCAACAAAGCTGCTATTGCCCTAGCTGAGATAGTAGATGAGGCTAGTAAAAAGTAATATGACACTCACAACCAATGAGATACTCTACCGTATACAAAAAGCACTTAGCCTCACTACAGAAGATATCCTGAAAACATACAAGTTTGAAGGATATACCATGGAACCTGCACATTTAGAGGCTTTACTTAAGCGGCGTATGGACAAAGGTTTTCTTCAATGCAGCTATGAGGAGTTAGGCATTTTTCTAGATGGTCTTGTCACACTCAAACGAGGAGAAAGCCCTAAAAACAGAAATGATGATGAAGCTGTAGAACTCACCAATAACCTCATACTCAAAAAACTACGCATTGCCCTAGAGCTTAAAGAGGCTGAGATAGAAATTATTTTTGGATTGGCAGATATAACGCTGAGTAAGCAACAGCTCAAATCACTCTTTAGGAAAGAGGGACATAAAAACTTTAAGTCCTGCTCAAATGACTTACTTATGAGTTTTTTAGAAGGTCTTGATGAGTTTTATTATGTAGGTGGAGATATGGAAGAGTAATACTCTCATATCTCTTTTAAGAAGTCAAATACTACTTTTGACCACCACACTTACCCGATGCACACTTCATGCCTTTCATCTTCATTTTTTTCATCATCTTTTGTTCTTTTCCTTTTTCCATAAGATACGCTAGTTGTTTTTCATCAAGTATCTTCGTTGAGTTATCAAGGCAGTTTAGATGTACCATCGTTGCTTCAGCCTCTAAGTCTGCAAGTTTCTCTACTTTTTCTTTGAGATCTGCTGCTTTGGTACCTGCTTTACTTGCTTGAATTATCTCTTGTCTTAAGGCTGTCACTTCTGGTTTCAGCTTCATCACTGCACCCATAGTCTCTTTACGTACTGTAAGCAACTTCGTTTTTTGCTCATCAGTGAGTGCTAGCTTTACATCATCCCAGTTTTGCTTTATCATTGTAGTAAGATGAGGCAAGCCATGCTTGATAAGAAAAGGAGAACCCTTCTTCATTTTATGCATTTTTTTCTTCTGCATCATCTGATTATCCTGCTTTGCCTTACCCATCATTCCTGCGCCACATTTACCAGCTTGACATTTCATACCTTCTGCTTGTGCAGGTAAAACCAGTAAAGCCAGCGTAGTCACCGAAGCGAATGTTATTTTTTTAATCATTGTTAATCCTTTTTGTATTAAAGTAATATAGTCTACAAAAGATTTGTTAATTGGATATTAATAGGATAGAGGAATTAAAGGGTACCCACAAGGGAACCCCTACGCTATTTATGCAAATAACTGTTTATTGACTTTGGCTATATAGCCAAGTGCTTCTAGTGTCTGCTTATCCAAAGCCTTTTTTTGTATCTGGGCAACCATCCCCACAAGATCATCATACTTTTTCAAATCTATCTTTTTTCGATGCAAAGCAACATGACCCAAGTATCCCAACACATCCTCACGGCTTACGATGTTTTGTGCATCGAGTGTTTGAAGCAATAAAGAAAGATACATCTCATCTTCACCCTCTACAAGATTGTCTGCCAGCTCCTCTGCCACATCTTCATCGAGCCCTTTGTTGTACAACACAGTCGAGATGCCTGATACCACAGAAGTACGGTTTTGTTTTTGTGTCTGCGTAGGGGCAGATTCCATATCTGCCCTCACCTCTGCCACAGCAGGATTAAACGCCAATCCAGAGATAATAAGTGTCAGTGTTATAAAGTTTTGTTTATTCATTTAAAATCCTTTGGGATTATTGTAGTGTAGAAAGGTAAATGACTATATCATTTCTCTATGGTTATTGGTTTATATGCTTGTGCAGAATCTCATATATTTCTCTAAATATCTCAAGATAGGCTTTCATATGCCCAAATATTTCATCAGCTAGTGCTTCATGGTAGGTATGTGTTGCAAGGTTCCTGTCATCTATCATGGCTAAAAGGTTTGAAACATCCTTTTGGTCTATGTACCCTGTGCTAAAAAACTCTCTCATGCACGCCTTTGGAGAACGACATTCTACACCATCGTACTCTAGTAAAAAAGTTTTGATACTTTTCCATGTTATCTCTAAAGTAAATTCAAAACGTTGTATGGTAGAGTCTCTAAAAAACGAATACTCATCATCTGCCTTATGTTCCAAGGTTTTGTCATGTGCTTCACTCAGGCGGGTAAGTGCATTTGAAAAGTCTGCCAATTTTTTCTCTAATGCCACACTACACCCTCATTTTTAACTATATTTTCTAAGTAAGGAGCCTGAGAAAGGTTAACCAAGTCTACTTTATAAGGAATGTTAGATTCTTCTATCGAAAAGCGTGCTTGTGAGAGCTTTGTACGTAGCACTCCTCTACCCTTGAGTGCCACATCTACATCTGAGTATTCAGACGCATCACCCCTTGCA
>JALSPX010000007.1 GCA_026985755.1 Sulfurovum sp.
TATGGGGATTATTGTATGGTGTACTGCTTATAGTGTATAGACCATTACAGCAGAGATTTTTCCCCTATAGGCATGCACTTTTTGATGTGGGAATTGTGGCTATGGTGTTGTTGGGCTTGTATGTATGGTTTGTCGATTTTCCTCCTTCATTGGTGCGTTCCTATGCTATGGTGTTGGTAGGTTGGGGTGTACTCTTGTTGGGGATGGAACTACTGAGCTTTACCTTTTTGGCAACTATTTTATTGAGTCTTGTGGTGCTGTTCCCTCCACTGCTAGTCTCTCTTTCTTTTTGGCTTTCTGTGGCAGGGGTATTTTATATCTTTTTGCTCTTGCAATATACCCAAACATGGAACAAGTGGTTTATTACTTTAGCGGTAATACCTTTAGGTATTTTTGTACTGATGTTACCTGTAGTACACAGTATTTTTGAAACAACAAGTATCTATCAACTTTTGTCACCACTATTGTCTATACTCTTTATACCTTTTTATCCATTGGTTATGGGGCTACACTTATTGGGAATGGGTGGTATTTTTGATACATCTTTAATAGGACTGTTTTCTTTGCCTGAAATTGGTACCGAAGTGTTATTACCTTGGTGGATTACTCTTGTATATGTTAGTTTATCTGTAGGCGCTATTTGGTCTAAGAAATTGTTTTATGTGGTTTTAGGGATTGCTATTGGATATGGGGTTTATTTGTTTGCGTAGGTTCGATGAAATCGAACGGATGTATAGATGATATTTCAATTTTTGTTCGATTTTATCGAACCTACATCAAATGTGCTCTATATCCTCATCTTTATTTAACAAATCACAAAATTTCAATCCATGAATAAAAATAGCCCAAGAGATGTAAATCCACAAAAAGAAAAAGAGTAGGGTGCTAATACCTCCATAGATACTGGCATAGGTTTTGTTGTGTAGTACATAAAAGACAAAGCCACTTTTAGAGAGATACCATACCAATGAAGCGATAAAAGAACTAATCGCTGCAGCTGAAACATCTATATGTATGTTGGCAGAAAGTTGGTAGGCTACATAAAACATCATCCATACGATAAGATAGGGCAAAAATGAGTAGAGATGTATCATAGAGGTGATACTATTTTTGTCTAAATAACTTTGTATCAATGTAGAGAGGTAAAAAGAACTACCTAAAAGCACAGGAATAATAAGTAAGAGTAGAAGATAGGTACGAAAAGCTTCCCACATATTACGGCAGGGAGCATCAAAAATGTCATTGACAATATAATCGTAGTTTTTAAAAAACATAAAAAGAGCAAAAGAGACATAGATGATACCCATAAGTCCAAGCTTGTCTGTACTTGCCACAAAGTTGTTGATATATTCCATCACTACTTTAGAATCTGTGGGCATAAGATTAGAGAAGATAAGTTTTTCAATATTGTCATAAACAGAACTAAACATAGGCATAGAGGTAAAGACTGCAAGCAAGACCACAAGAAGAGGAATAAGTGAAAACAGTGTGCTCCAGCTAAGGCTAGAGGCATAATGTCCCAGCTTGTCATCAAAGAGGTCTTTAAAGAAATCTCTTAAAAAAAGATAGTAGTTTTTAAAGATGACTTTGAGTTGTACATTTCTCTTCATTGTTTCATCCTTGGATTACGATAGCAACTAGTTGCGTGAGCTTCCTGCTGCAGGAAACTTAGCGTTAGCAATCTCTCTGTAAAGAGAGACAGTAAAGATGAGCTTTGCTCATTTTACGGTCTATGATGGTAGTCCCATTTTCCCTGGGTTTAAAATATTGTTAGGGTCAAATGACTTTTTGATGTCTTTAAAGAGTTGTATCTCCATTTCATTAAAGGCGATACCCATAAATGGTGCTTTAGATGTGCCTATACCATGTTCACCAGAGAGCGTACCACCCATGTCAACGACCATTTGAAATATCTCTTCTATGGCCTCGTGTCCACGATGAAGCTCCTTTTCATTGCTACCATCTTTGACCATAACATTGACGTGAATGTTTCCATCACCTGCATGCCCGAAACATGGTACTTTAAAGCCATACTTATCCCCAATGGCATAGATAGCTTTGAGTGCTTCTGGGAGCATAGAGCGTGGCACAGAAATGTCTTCATTGAGTTTTTTATTCCCAAAAATAGTGATAGAAGGTGAGGCGTTACGTCTTGCGTACCAGAGTTCATTACGGTGTGTATCATCATTGGCTACGATGAACTGTTGTGCATTGTTTTCTTTAAAAGATGCCTCTAATGTTTTTAGCTGAAATGCTACCTCTTCAGGTACATTGCCATCGACATCACCAATAAGCAGTGCACCTGCATCTTCTGGCAAATCAACACCTAGTTTCTCTTTGAGTGCCTGCACAACCAAGGCATCCATAAACTCCATAGCCACAGGGTTTGCACCAGATGCCAGCGACTTAAAGACCGCATTCATCGCATCCTCTACAGAAGGGAAGATACCCATGTAGCCTTTGGTATATTTAGGTTTTGGGATGAGCTTGAGCGTGAGTTCTGTGAGGACTGCTAATGTACCCTCACTTCCTATGAGGATACCCGCAGTGTTATAGCCTGCTACATCTTTAATGGTACGTTTTCCTGCACGGATAATATCTCCATTGGCACGTACGGCACGTAGTGCCATGACGTAGTCTTTGGTGATACCGTATTTCGCAGCACGCATACCCCCTGCATTTTCAGAGACATTGCCTCCAAGTGTAGAGTACGCTTCACTCGCAGGGTCAGGTGGATACATAAGCCCTATGGCTTCAACCGCTTTTTGTAAATCCATGTTAATGACACCTGGTTGCACCACTGCGACCATATTTTCTAAGTCGATTTCGAGTATTTTGTTCATGTGCTTTTCTAACCCAAGGGTAATGCCACCATTGGTCGGCAATGCTCCACCTGTAAAACCAGAACCAGCCCCACGCGGGGTAATGACGATGCTATGCTCGTTACAGTAACTTAAAATATTTGATACATCTTGTTCATCTCTAGGGAAAACCACTGCTTCAGGCTCAAAACGCGTGCGTGTTGCATCATATGAGTAGGCGATGAGATGTGCCTTGTCAGAATAGACATTCTCTTCACCTACAAGAGATTTAAAGTGTTGGATATGTTTCTTATCTAACATGATTAGAGTGATTCCATAAGCTTATAATACTCTTGGCTACTACCTGAAGAGAAAATCCCTGAATCAATCTCATCAAAACGCATAAAAAATGGTGACTTTGCTTTATCAGGAAGGTTTGCTATCTTTTGTTCTGCAACTATTTTTCCTGAAATAGGGTCAAGTAGTTTGGCTCCTTTTTTGGTAACAATAAAGATGAGTCCTACTTGATATGCTTTTGCAAAAGAGGCAAGATTTTTTTTGCTAGGAACAGCATCCCCTTCTTTGGTTAAAAAAAGTGCAAAGAGATCAGGGTGTATCCATGTCTTTTGATATTGGGAAGTAATATTTGCATAGGTTTTTGCATCTGGTGCCAAAAGTAAAACATTGTTGTAAAGGTATCCTCCGATGACTTTATCTCCAGTTTTTACTTTTGTATTGATAGTGGGTAGTTTGTCATGATGAATAATGTCATCAGAGAGAAGTTTTGCAACAGAAGGTTTTTCTTGTACGATGCGACGGGTAATGGCATTTAAGTTTTCTCCATAGTGATGTATCACAACACCTGACATGCCATTGACTGGAAAAGGAGTAGTCAGATGCACATTTTTGTCAGATATCTTATCTATGGATGTTTCTATTGTTTGTGGAAAAAAACCTGCAAAAAGAGGAAGAGAGATAAGAGTCAGTAGTGCTATTTTACGCATAGCTATCCTTTGAAATTAATATAATATCAATTATACAGACTAAAGATTAAAACTTTGATTGTATCAAAGAATTCGTATACTCCTTAACCTTATTAAGTTATAATATCGCCATTGAGACAGTACAGGATAATAATGAAATATAGTATACTACTCCTTTTAGTGATGAATGTTTTGTATGGGGCAAAGATAGCAGAGTACAAATGGAAAAGAGGACAAACATTTTCACAATACTTAGAGGCACACAATATTTCAAAAAGTCTGCTGAAGCATATATCTAACGCAGATAGTATGTTTCTTTCTGATATAAACCCACGTTACACCATATATGAGTTAAAAGATGAAGATGGTATGCTGCTTCAGGCGCTTATTCCTATTAGTGAAGTCATGCAGATACACCTTAGCAAGCGAGACAATAGCACGCAATATGATTTTGATATCATCCCTATAGAGTTTGAAACCAATGAGTATTTTGCACAAGTAAAATTAAAAAATAATCTCTATACAGATACTTTGGCAAGTATTCAGAATAAATCCGTGACCGAACATCTTATGAAGGCATTAAAAGTACTTGATGGTACACCTTTGCATTATGGTGATACTATCGCATTTATTTATACACAAAGAATGAGAGCATCTAAGCCCTATTTGGAACCAAAGATTAAAATTGTACGTGTACTTACGGGTGGAAAGGAAAAATTCATCTATGTAGATGAAGAGGGGGAAGGTTTTACCCAAACAAATAAATTGGCTACCTATACGGTAACAGGAAAAAGAAAAGTAACCTATAGTAAATATGTGCCTGTGAGTAAGGCAAAAGCGATGTTTGGTATGCCTTTACGCCGTATTAGGGTAACCTCTCACTTTTCTTACAGCAGATGGCATCCTATCTTACAGCGCTATAGACCACACCATGGTACTGATTTTGGTGCACGAAAAGGTACACCATTATTAGCTATTAATGCAGGTACCATTAGTTATGCAGGATGGTATGGTAGTTATGGTAAGGTTGTTAAAATTAGACATGGAGATGGATATGAATCATTGTATGCACACCAAAGTCATATTCGTGTCAAAGTGGGAGAAAGAGTAAAAAAAGGTCAGGTTATAGGGTATGTAGGTAATACTGGGCGAAGTACTGGTCCACATTTACATTTGGGATTGATGCGCTACGGTAGATGGATTGACCCTATGACTGTATTACGTAAAAAATCTCTCAAAATGTCTATATTAAAAAAGTTTATCAAATATGAAAATGTCAATACGACCAAATATAAAACCGTAACAATTAAAAATGTAAAAGAGAATAAAGCCAAACTTTTACACTATATAAAGAATCATACAAAAACATTTAAATGGGAGGAATAGCATGGAACAAGTGATAGAAGAGTTTACGCTGCAACCTTTAGAGCATGCAGAATATATCTCTACATCTTTGGCTACATTTAAGCAAAATGGATTAAAAAGAGATTGGGAAATAGTACAGGCACATGACTCTGTGGCGATACTCATTTACCACAGGGAGCAAGATGCTTTTGTGCTTGTAAAGCAATTTAGACCAGCTGTCTATTTGAACAACCAAAATGGAATGACTGTAGAATTATGTGCAGGCATTGTTGATAAAAAACTTTCTCTTGATCAGATTGCAAAAGAAGAGATAGAAGAAGAGTGTGGCTATGATGTTCCTCTTCATCGTTTAGAAAAAATTACAGGTTTTCATACTTCTGTGGGGTTTGCAGGTGCTAAACAGATGCTTTATTATGCCGAGGTAGATGAGCGTATGAAAGTCAGTGAGGGTGGTGGTGTCGATGATGAACAGATAGAGGTAATATATTTACCTGTATCAGAAGCAAAAGCATTTATTTATGATGAAAGTATCGCTAAGACACCTGGGCTTATGTTTGCGTTTATGTGGTGGTTTGATAAAATGAGAAATGAG
>JALSPX010000008.1 GCA_026985755.1 Sulfurovum sp.
TATGAGCAAACACACACTCTTTGCCATGGCTAGAAAAAATGATGCCTTGCCCAACCTAGACTGGGTAGCCATGGCATGGGTCAATCCTGTAGACAGAAGTACCCTGCTGCAAGTGGGTGCAAGCTATGACTATGAAGATGTGGTTTTCTCTGCGGATATCAGGTCATATATAGGAAAAGCCCAAAGTGAGTATGGCAGTATGCCCAACGATTTTGAAGCACTTTTGAGTGTAGCGTATTTTTTTTAGCATAGGGTATAATAAAGTATGAATAATGAATACCGCAAAAGCATACAAAAAGTCCTACAAACTATAGAAGAGGAGCTAGAGTTCGTCACGCTTGAAGAACTCATCCGTGTTTCGGGCTACTCTTATTATCATTTTCATCGTATCTTTAAGGCATACACAGGAGAGAGTCTGAAAAAGTACATCAAACGCCTACAGCTAGAAAAGACTCTACAAAAGATGCAAGTAGACAAAGAAAACATCACCCAAATCGCCATACAAGCAGGCTATCATATGCCCTCATCTTTTAACAAAGCGTTTAAAGAGATGTTTGGAGTGAGTCCTAGCACGTATAAAAAGAGCTATGAAATCTCACGCATAGAGTACCCAGACATAGAACCCGTACGTACAGAAAGCGTAGAAGAAAAACAGATGTATAGCCTGCGACACGTAGGAGACTATGATGACCTAGATGTTCCCATACAAAAGTGTATGCAGTTTGCAGGTCAAAACGCACTGATAGGTAAAAATTTCTACCTCTACACCATCCCCCATGACAATCCTGACGTAACAGAAAATGAGAGACTGCGTTTTGACATCTGCATAGAGAAAACAAAAGAGGTAGATATATCACAGATAGATTGGCTTCATACAAAAGTCATCGCTGGAGGTAAATATGCTGTGTTTAGACACAGGGGTAACCCCAAAAATCTTATAGCGTTGTACAATGCCATCTTTGGAAAGTGGCTGTATAGTTCAGATATCGTCTTGCGGGATGAACCTATATTTCAGAAGTTTTTGAATAATAAATTTGAGGTTGAAGAGAATGCGTTGTTGGCTGAGGTTTATGTGCCTGTAGTATAATAATGTAACGTTTTAAGGAAGGTTCATGGGTAAACAATACAAAACACTACAACAAAAAGATATAGATTTCATCAAAAAGCAAAAGCTTTTTTACCTCGCAAGTTGTTCGAGTAAAGAGGTGAATCTTTCGCCTAAAGGGTATGACTCCATACGTGTATTGGACAAGCAGACACTTCTTTACTTAGATTTTCCAGGCTCTGGCAATCGTACCTATAGAGATGCGATGGGAGGTGGGGAGTTTACGCTTGTCTTTAATGCCTTTGAGGGTAATGCAAACATTGTGAGGCTCTTTTGTAAGGCAGAGCCTATAGAAAAAAGTGATGAGAGGTTTGAGGGATATTTGAGCCACTTTGGGGTGAATGCTAGGCATATACGTCAGCTTTTTATCTTTGATATCTATGCGGTAGAGACCAGCTGTGGGATGGCGGTACCCTATATGAAGTATGAAAAAGAGCGTAAATCTCTGAAAAACTGGGCGAAAAATATGGCAGAGGATGGAAGCTTGGGTGCATACATTAAAGAGCATGAAGAACCGCCTGTACTAGAAAATCTCGATGTAATTAAAGATACGTTATTTTAATGAAAGCATTACTTACAGAGCCTTCATGGCAAAAAGCCCTTGCCGATGAATGGAGTAAACCCCATATGCAGGAACTAGAAGCCTTTTTAGAGAAAGAAGAGGCAGAGGGTAAAAGTATCTTGCCACCCAAAGCACAGAGGTTTGAAGCCCTCAACAGTACAGCGTTAGATGTAGTCAAAGTCGTGATACTCGGACAAGACCCATACCCCACCAAAGGACACGCTCATGGCTTGTGTTTTTCTGTCTTACCCGATGTAAAACCTCTGCCCAAATCACTCCAAAACATCAACAAAGAGTTGTTCGATGATATGGGTATAGATAACAGCCATACAGGCTATCTACTTCCATGGGCAGAGCAGGGTGTACTACTACTCAATGCAGTGCTCACCGTAGAAGAGGGCAAAGCCAATGCCCATCAAAGCAAAGGCTGGGAGCAGTTTACCGATAAGATTATAGCACTCGTGAACGCGCAGTGTGAAAACGTGGTATTCATACTATGGGGAGCCTATGCACAGAAAAAAGGCAAAAACATAGACAACAGCAAACACCTCATCCTCAACGACCCACACCCCTCACCACTCTCTGCTTATAGAGGGTTTTGGGGTTCTAAGCCTTTTTCCCGTACCAATGCGTATTTGGTGGCGAATGGTAAGAAAGCTGTGGATTGGCAGTTAATCTAATAGTAGTGTTCATCTCAGACCAAACCATCTTCAATACAAAATAAATAACAATACGTAAAATCACAAATGTTAAGATAGTTGAATGACAAAGGGGTTGTTTTTTGATAAACTACCCAAGTAGAGAGATTGTTTTGTTATTCATTAGAATAGCAAGACTAAACAATCAATCTACTATTAAACTTGATTTACGTTATCTTTAGATAAAAGTTTTATACTTCTGTGTATGAAATAGATATAAAAAATAAAATTGTTATGTATTTTATTATTTAATCCAAATAAACATAACCCACATCTATAAAAATAAAAAGGAAATCACCATGAAAACAGTTAGTAAAATTTTAATGCTCCTGTTGCTTGTTGGCTCATTTGCTCTATCTGCAACACTTAAAACGATAGGTATTTATGCACCCAATGAAAATATAACAGTGCACATAAAGAACCAAGCAGCAGACCATAAAAACTGGATAGGTATTTACCCTAGAGGCAGCAGTAATGCATGGGCTAATGTAATTAAATGGGACTGGACACACGGAAAGAATAGCGTTAATATAAAAGGTTTACCTGATGGAGACTATGAAGCAAGACTTTTTTATAATAACTCATTTAAACTTGAGGCAAAGACATATATTATAGTTGATAAATATGCTAATGCTACAATTTCAACCCAAAAAACAGTATATGATGTAAATGAAAATATTACCATATTTACAGGAGGATTCTCACCCGAACGAAAAGCATGGGTTGGTATTTATCCTGCAGGGAGTAGTAATGATTGGGATAATGTGCTTGACTGGAGTTGGTCAGAGTCTAAGTTTGTAAGTAACACAATAGTATTGGATGGTTTACCAAAAGGAAAGTATGAGGCAAGACTGTTTTTAAATAACTCTTTTATACTTGAAGGTAAAACAGCATTTAGTGTAGGAGATGAAGTAGAAGCTATAGGTAAGGTGCAAAACGCAGGAGTTAATCAAGTCGTAACTGTGACAGTGAATAAACATAGTTCAGATGATGACTGGGTAGGTATCTTTAAAAAAGGTGTAGAAAAAAAATGGGGTAACCAAATAGCATGGAGTTTTGTAAAAGGGAAAAATCGCGTAACGATTAATCCAGGCAATAAACTACCAGCAGGAGAGTATGAAGTGGCATTGTTTCTTGATAATTCACTAGATAAGGTAGAGGCTAGTGTTGGGTTTGTGGTGAAAGATGGTAGGAATAATCATCAATATGGTGCACCAGGTCCGTACATGAATGAAATAAAGGAAATTCATAACAATAACGATAAATATGTCGCATATTATCCGGAGCATAATGTGCAAAATGCCCCTATTATATTGATGCTAGGGTATTACTATGCTGAAGGTACATACATTAATGGCACAAAAATAACCTTAAGAAATGAAGGAATTATGAAGTATTTAGCTTCTTTGGGATGTTATGTAATTGGAAATAAAAGTACACATGATGAATGGCAAGATGGCGATAAATGGGCAAAAATACCTTATGATAAAGCCATAATTGAGGCTATAAACAAAGGTGCAGACAAAACCAAGTTTGCTTTAATAGGGCATTCTGCAGGTGGTATGGCAACATATCGTATGATGAAAAAATATAAAAGTGAACATAAGGGCTATGGTACAACAAAAAACTTTATCATAGATTTGCATGGCTATCATGCTGCGGGAATGACGAGAACAGATTTGCAAAGCTTGAATGATACAGATACATTAATGTTAATGTATGGAGGACTTAATGGTAATGCAAATCAATCAAAATCACGTGGTACTACTAGTGGTTTGTCAGACTTTAGTGAAGATCCACGTACTTTGTTGACTCTTACTAATTTAATGCCTGATAATACAAATAAAAGTTTCATGGTTGTGAATACAAGAGATCATTTTTATTCATGGGGTGAATGGGAGGCTGCAGATATAGGCAATTATAAATATGAAGCCATTAAAGATAAGAGTGAATTACTTAAGCCTATCGATGCTATGGTGAAATATGAATTCTTTAACAATAATGGTCAATACAATGATGCAAGAGCAATATTATTTGACGGCTATGAACAAACAATACAGAATGTGTATAATGCAACTAAAGAGTTTTTAGATGGTGGAGGTTTGTATGAGTATGGGTGCGTTAGTCCAGAAGGTAATCCACTTGAAGATACTATAGACTATTGTAACGATCACGGATTACAATAGTTTTTAATAATTTAGCTAGAATATCCAAAAACTTTTGGATATTCTATGCAAACCCTCACTCAACTCATCTCAGACAAAACCACCCTCAACACAAATCAAATCAAAAACATCTTAACCCTACTAGACAAGGGCGATACTATTCCCTTTATAGCCCGTTACCGTAAAGAGCTTACAGGCGGGGCGGATGATGAGCAGTTGCGGGTGTTTTATGATGTGTATTTGTCTGCCAAGCGATTGTTGGAGCGTAAAGAGGAGATACTCTCTATTCTCACTGAGCGTGAACAGCTCACTCCTACACTAAAAGAGCAGATAGCTAGTGCAGAGACCATGACAGCATTAGAAGATATCTATAGACCCTACAAAGAGAAGAAAAATACCCGTGCCTCTACTGCCATCAAGCAGGGGTTGGAACCACTGGCAAACATGCTCCAGTCTGCCAAGCTAAGTCAGGCAGAGTTTAGCGCCAAAGCCCAAGGCTTTATGAGGGGTGAGGTGAAGGATGTGGTACATGCCATCAAAGGGGCACAAGACATCATCGCCGAGCGTTATGCAGAAAATGCCAAAGAGCGTCAAATCTTGCGTGAGATGGTACAGCGTCATGGGATGCTAGAAGTCAAAGGGACAAAAACCTTTGAAGAGAATGGAAGCTTTAAGAACTATAAACTCCATACTGAAAAGATAGCCTACACACCTAGCCACCGTTACCTCGCTATCAAAAGAGGAGAGAAAGAGAAACAGCTCTCTGTTAAACTCACCATAGATGTAGAGCGATACATGGAGACGCTAAAGCGCTACAAACTCAAAGCGTGGATGGGCTCTAGTAAGGCTTTGCTTTTTGAGGCGTACAAAGATGGCTTTAAACGTCTGCTCTATCCCTCTATAGAACGAGAGGTCTTTGCATGGGCGAAAGAACGGGCAGATGCAGCGGCGATTGGGGTATTTGGTAAGAATATGACGCAACTCTTTATGAGTCCACCTGTGGTGGGTAAGGTACTGCTAGGGGCTGACCCTGCGTACCGTACGGGGTGCAAGCTAGCAGTCATCGATGAAAATGGTGATTACCTAGACCACGCTGTCATCTACCCTGTACCCCCACGAGAGGAGTATGAAAAATCACGAGATGTGGTAGCCAAGCTGGTAAAAAAATACAACATTCAAG
>JALSPX010000009.1 GCA_026985755.1 Sulfurovum sp.
TTCATAACTATAGTCATCACCTATATGAATAGTTACAGGAGATGATGGGATATTGCTTACTACCGGAGTATGGTCATAAATAGCACGAATGCCATCTTCACGCGGGGTGGAGCAGTAGTAAAGCCTGCCATTATCATAATCGAGTGTAGAGACTACTGAGTTATTTGCCTCATAATAATATTCCCCCTCATCTGCTTTTGTGGCATTGTGTTTGATATAGATACGGCTGCCGTCTGTAGTGACATCTTGTTCCCCATCACCAAAAATGTATCGAAACCATGCAAAGAAGTCGTGGTTGCTGTAGGTGTTTTGGGGGACTTCTCTTGGTTCTATACGCAATGTTTTATCAAAATATACTACTCTATATCGTTCATCTGTATAATAATCATAGCAATGTCTTCTTGGATCTGGATAACGTGTATCATACCCTTTATTTTCAAATTTTCCTATCTGCTGGATATGACTTTCATGCTTTATTTTAGATATCCACCCCATTTGTGGCTCAATATCTGCAAAGGTGAATTGGTTGCGATGGATACGAAAATCCTGTAGCTTGGTAAGAGCTGAAAGATCGGGTAGAGGACCGGATAGGTTGTTGTCATAGAGAACCAATTTTTGCAACTTGGTGAAGTTTTTATAATTCTTAGGGATGCTGCCGGCGAAGTGGTTTTTCTCAAGATAAAGTTCTTCAAGATTGGGTAAATTCAAATCGTCAGGGAGTGCACCGCTATAATCACAGCGTGAAATACTTAATACTTCCAAAGATTGCATCTTTTTAATACTATCTGGCAAGTTTGAGAAATGATTACCATCTACTATAAAAACCTTTAAGTTGGTAAAGCTCGAGAGTGCTTCAGGTAAAGTTCCTGAGATATTTAGATCTGTAACATTAAATATTCTTAATGATTGGTTATCATCATTGAGTCTAAAAAACCCTGCCCAATTTGTTATGGGCTTTAAGGGCAGCTCATCCCAACCTTTTTTATCCTTCCAAGCATCTCCCTTCCCTGTAGCATCCCAAAAAGCCTCTATGGCTTTGCAGTCACCTTTGGTGATATGAAGCACTGTAAGGTTGCCTTCGTTGTTACAGTCTATATTACTAAAGCCTCCCCACAAAGAGATAGTGCCTATCAGTATAATAAGTAGTAGTGTTTTTAGTTTCATTGTTTTTCCTTTTTTTTGGTTATTGCCATGAGACATCAATGGTGTCTTCTATTTGGATGGTATTATTATAGTGAAAAAGCTTTAAACCATTAAAACAGTTTTTGCATGGATAGTCTACCTCTATTTCATTGTCACCATCTTAAGCACTCTTTTGGGTATCTTCTTCTGTAGCCCCTTGGCACACATCTGATCTATGTAGGTAGTGTAAGCTTTGCGTGCTTTGTCTTTTTTTCCTAAAGCCCAGTAGGCATCACCTAAGATTGCAATGAGTTTTTTTGGAACTATTGATTCTTAAGATAGCAACAAAATCTGCACTGTTGTATGAATCCATATAGAATTTTTGTAAATCTCTTAAAACAGAGGCATGAAAAAAAATTTATCAATATCTTTACTTGCTTGCAATTTGTTTATCTTCTTCAGCCATTTTTGTTCACTTAAAGAAAGAGAGGAAAAAGATGCTTTGTATTTCGGATTTTTCTTGTACCATTTTTGATTTTCAAAATATCTAGATAAGGAGTAATTTTTAAAAACATATCCTCTTTTGGCATAGGGGATATTTTGTAATATTTTCTTCTCTATTTTCGTTAATTTTAAAAACCATTTTCTCTCTTGTATAGTTAAACTTTTCCATGATTTTTTATACTTCCTATTTATATGATACCATGGACATTTTTTATAATAATTCAAAATATTACTTTCTTTAAAGAGATAACCTTTTCTAGCAAAAGGCTGTGCTTTTAAAATTTTCAAAGAAATTGCATCTGTTGCTGTATCAAAAAAAGTTGTTTGGAATGGTAATGTATGCTCTTTATAATCAAAACTAAATTTACCATTATTTGGAAAATATCGACTTGCATAAATCCAAATAGTTCCTGTTGGAATAAAGTTCTTTTTATGAAAAATTACTTTTCCACTTATAATATAAAATTTTATATAGTCTCCCTTTATGTTATCTTTCATATATCCATTTTCAATCTGCCAATTATTATTATCATCAAAAAAGGTTTTAGCCACATTAAACTGTTCATTTTCTCCTAAATCTAAAATTAATGTAAAATCTTTTATTTTTCCAGATTTCCATCGTTGTGCTGTTTCTAAAATGTAACTAAGGCCATACCTTTGCTTAACGCTTGTTTCAGAGCTAAAGAGATAAGTTTGATGAATTTTATTTATACCTTTTTTAAGATGAACAGGAAAATAATATAACCATCCAACAAAAGGAGAAGTAAACTTGTCTTTAGCTATATGGTCAAAATTGGTAACTTTATAGTTGATATGTTTGCCATTGACAGTAACTTTAAAATTTTTTATGTACTCGTTTTCATGCTTCTTTGTTGACATCTTAATGGCTTTCTTTTCAGCATTCAAAAGTTTTTTTACATCATATTTTTTATCAAAGAACCCTTCAGATTCAGCATCACCCACTTGCCCTGTAGATTCAAACCCTATCAATAAATCTCTTGCTTCTCCTTTATTGTATAATTGATAAGTTACATCTACTAAAAACTTATTAGATTGGCTATTGGCACGAGTTATTTTCAAGACCTCTTTATCTAGCCTAACATTAGGGCTCTCCAGAGGAACAAGTTGATTTCCACTTGTATAGTATTCAGAATCATTAGCATAAAGAATAGTTGCAAAACCTAAAATTATTAGATATATTATTTTTTTCATTTTTGTCATCGTCCTTTATTTGCAAAATTATAGTGCCTTAAAAAATAAAATCTTAAATATTTATAATATAAATTTAAGAGATAATATTTTCAATTCGGATCTCCATTGCCTTTTACCGACTGTCCAGTATAGATAGGTGTTTTACAGTTGGTGGCATCATAATCCAAAGGGACATAAAAACCACGATTCCACTTCTTCGCAGGATATTCTTCGATAACAACTTTACTTTTGGTAGTTTGATTACCTCCGAGCATATAGTAATAATTGCCATCTTTTGATTTGCCTACAAAGAAAGAGACATGGCCACCCTTACCCCTTGTTTTGACGCCTATAGCCCCATAAACTGGTTTGGAAATTCTTTTTCCAAATTTTCTCCAATTTAAAGCCCAATAAGGATTGCCCACCTTACTAGTATTATATCCAGCTTTTTTCATTACCCAGTTTACAAACGAGCCACACCAAGATATCTTTTCACCATACCTAACTCCTCCAGACAAATGATATTTTAATATTCTAGGGTTGTCTCCTTTTAGCTTAAATCCTCTTTTTCTTTTTACTGAATATCTCTGAACTCCCTCTTCTCCCTTTGCAATCCTCATCCATTTGGCAGGAGGACATTCACACCCACTCCCCCTACTCCCACCAATACTAGTACTATCAGCCAAAGGTCTATGTGTTGGTTTGCTTGGTGGTGGTGTTGGGGTTTTGGGTTGGTTGGGGATGGTGATGCGTTGTCCTACATAGATGTTGTTTGGGTTATGTATACCATTGGCTTTGGCTATCTCTTGGTAACTGACATCTTTATATTTACCTGCGATACTAGAGAGTGTCTCTCCTTTTCTGATGACATGAGTGATGGGCTTGATGATCTCTTTGGGAGTCTCCTGGACAACTCCATCTACTACAGGCTTGATCCCTTTTCTTTTAGAAGCATCAAATAGATAGCAGCTCATACAGTTTCCTTTTTCCAATATTTATTCTATTTGCCTTCACTACTCTATCAAGTGCAGTTCATCTTTATTACCACTTATATCATTTCTTCTCAACAGTTCCACTCACCACGCAGGCACGCTTTGCATCTTTGGTATGCCATAAGCGTATTTTGGCATTGGTAGTGTTGGATTCTATTTTACTATCTTGATTTATGAGTGTTGCATTGTCATAGCCCAGGTGTTCTCCCGTGCATTTGACTATACCATACCCTTTGGCAGTAGAATCACTTGGAGGAGTGCTGTTTGTATCGTTGTTGTCATTTGGAGGAGTGGTTGTTTGTGTGCTGTTTGTATCGTTGTTGTCATTTGGAGGTGTATTTGAATTACCTGAACATGCCGATAGTAGAAGTGCTGTTGTAGGTATGAGTATTGCTTTGTATATATTTTTCATTCTATTCTCCTGCTACTGTGATGCTTTGACCTTTGTTTAAAGGCACCTCTACTTCTATCATAGCTTCACTATTGCTGTCAGGTTTAGGCTTGAGTGTAGCTTTGCTTTTGTTTGGATATGTAGAATTATCTTGAAGTGTAGATAAAAAGGTATCGCTATTGCAATCTTTGTATCCTGTGATTAGTTTGCCATCACTATCTACTCCTATATATGCTCTAGAGCCACTGTTGCAATTATTTCCCTCTATGAAGCCAAAGCTCTCTGGATTGTTGCTTTGTGTAGCATGAAGTGATGGGGTGATGGTAGAGAGTATCTGGTTGTGTGTGGTGTTGTGCTCATAGCCATTTTCAATAGAAGTAATGTTTTTAGGCAGGACGGTTAAGGTATAGTTGACATGAACTGGGATCTTTGGTTTACCGTAGCCATCGATGTCTGTTACTGTAATGTTGATATCATAGCTTCCTATATCTATAGGTGTGCCATAGACTCTTCCTGTAGCAAGATCAACATGTGCCCAGCTTGGTTTGTTTGTGATATTATACTCAAGAGAGTCTCCATCTGCATCTGTGGCATTTGGTTCATAACTATAGTCATCACCTATATGAATAGTTACAGGAGATGATGGGATATTGCTTACTACCGGAGTATGGTCATAAATAGCACGAATGCCATCTTCACGCGGGGTGGAGCAGTAGTAAAGCCTGTCATTATCATAATCGAGTGTAGAGACTACTGAGTTATTTGCCTCATAATAATATTCCCCCTCATCTGCTTTTGTGGCATTGTGTTTGATATAGATACGGCTACCGTCTGTGGTGACATCTCGCTCCTTGTCACCATAAATATTGTATTGAAACCATGCAAAGAAGTCGTGGTTGCTGTAGGTGTTTTGGGGGACTTCTCTTGGTTCTATACGCAATGTTTTATCAAAATATACTACTCTATGTCGTTCATCTGTATAATAATCATGACAATGTCTTCTTGGATCTGGATAATTTGTATTATACACAATATAATTATCATAGTGCCCCATCTGGTAAATATGACTTTCATGCTTTATTTTAGATATCCACCCCATTTGTGGCTCAATATCTGCAAAGGTGAATTGGTTGTGATAGATTTCAAAATCCTGTAGATTGGTAAGAGCTGAAAGATCGGGTAGAGGACCGGATAGGTTGTTGTCGTAGAGAATCAATCTTTGCAACTTGGTGAAGTTTTTATAATTTTTAGGGATGCTGCCAGTGAAGTGGTTACTGTCAAGATAAAGTTTTTTAAGGTTGGGTAAATTCAAATCGTCAGGGAGTGCACCGCTATAATCACAGCGTCCAAGACCTAATGTTCTCAAGGATTGCATATTTTTAATACTATCTGGCAAGTTTGAGAAATGATTACCATCTACTATAAAAACCTTTAAGTTGGTAAAGCTCGAGAGTGCTTCAGGTAAAGTTCCTGAGATATTTAAATCAATAACATTAAATATTCTTAAT
>JALSPX010000010.1 GCA_026985755.1 Sulfurovum sp.
TGCCATCATATAACCCATTACTGTGGTTTAAAAAAGGTGAAGTCCATCGTGTAGCTACGCAAACCATAGACCAAAATATGCAAGGTACGACCAGTGTCGAAATAGTCATAGATACCCAAAAAGAGAATGGCTGGGCAGACCCTGCAAAACTCAAAGCACTAGATGCACTCTCAAAAAAAATTGCCTCTTATAAAGACAACTATATCAGCGTAGGAAAAGTCGTCTCCCTAGCAGATATTATCAAAGAGACAAACAAAGCTTTACATGCCAACAATGAAGCATTTTACACCATACCCAAAGAGAAAAATTTAGTTGCACAAGAGTTATTGCTCTTTGAAAATTCAGGTTCAGATGATTTAGAAGATGTCATAGATTCTCAGTTTTCAAAAGTGCGTATGACTATCAGAGTGCCATGGGTCGATGCCATGCAAGCCAAAGACTTTATGGCATTCATACAGACACAAGCAACACAAACATTTCCTCATCAACAAGTCGTTGTAACAGGTATGGTCCCCCTGCTTATCAATACCTTTTCAAATGCTGTGTACTCTTCTATAAAAAGTTATTTTATTGCAGGTCTTGCGATTACCTTGATGATGATGCTCATTTTAGGTTCTATGCGTTTAGGGTTACTGAGTATGATACCCAATGTCATTCCCATCATTGCTGGGCTTTTTCTGATGTATCTAGCCTCTATGGCACTTGATATTTTTACGCTACTCATTGGTTCTGTTGCCATTGGTATGGCAGTGGATGACACCATTCATTTTATGCACAATTTCAAACGCTACTACAAAGCGTACGGAGATAGCCAAAAAGCCATTGAAGAGACTTTTTTCACCACAGGTAAAGCGATGTTCATCACCAGCGTTGTGTTGGCTTCAGGTTTTTTGACCTATGCTATCTCTTCTATGCATTCTATTCAAAATTTTGGTATCTTAACTGCAGCCATTATTTTATTTGCATTGATTTCTGATCTGTTTTTAGCCCCTGCATTGATGGTGTTTGTAGCTAAGAGAGGGTGGATAAGATAGAGGTTTAGCCCTCTACAACTACAGGTTCTTCCAAAAATACCCCTATCTCTTTTGCTTCTTCTAGTATCAATTCACTCACCTTCCACTTACTCTCTATAATCACATCTGCAAGTTTTGACTTGATATGTAATTCTAATGGGCGTTTGCCAGGATGACGCTCTACCAGACATAGCAACTCTTCTACAGTTTTGGCATCAGGCATGAGATTAAGTGCCAGTATAAGTGGTGGTTGGTCTGGTTCAGGTACGTGTTTGACCTCTTTTTCTACTTTGACTTTGGTTTTTTTAGCGTCTTTAATGTTTGAAATTTTCATAATATTCATACGTGTAAAGTCACCATCTTTGGTAATCTTGACTTTAAATGCTATAGGTTTGGTAAGGTCAAAATCTTCTTCAAGTTCTTTAAGCCTATTTTCAAAGAGCATCAACTCTATATTTCCATGCAAATCCATAATATTGGCAATACCAAATTTATTACCTTTTTTAGAAATCTTCTCTGTGATATTCTCTATCTTACCTATAAACATTGCCTGAGAACCATCTGCTAGGTCATCTATCTCAGAACTTAGTGTATAGCTAATGCCTTCAAGTTGTTCACGGTATTTGTCCAGTGGGTGTCCTGAGACATAAAACCCTAAAGACTCTTTTTCCATTTCCAAAATTTCCATCGCTTCAAATTCTGGCATATCTGTAAGTTCTATACTCACAGAAGTCATCTCTTCATCATCTCCCCAGAGTGAATTGACAGCTTGTTTTTTAGCATCCCCTGCTTTTTTCGCCATATCTATAATATCATCTATTTGAGAGAGTATCGCCTTACGTGAGTACCCAAAGCTATCAAATGCCCCAGCTTTGGCTAAAGTTTCTATGACTCTTTTGTTTACTTTAGAGGAATCAATACGTGAAACAAAATCAGAAAGGTCTTTAAACTCACCCTCTTCTCTGGCTTCAAGCATAGAATTGATAGCGACATCCCCTGCACCTTTGAGCGCACCCATACCAAACATAACCACTTCTTCACCATCAATGTTCCGTGCTTCAAACACAAGCCCTGATTTGTTAATATCTGGCGGGAGCAGTTTCATTCCCATACGTTTTACTTCATCCACATACCGTACTACTTTATCTGTGTTGTTTTTTTCAAGCGTCAAGATGGCCGCCATAAACTCTGTAGGATAGTAGTATTTCAAATAAGAGGTATAGAAAGTAATCATCGCATACGCAGCAGAGTGTGATTTGTTAAACCCATACCCTGCAAACTTTACAATGAGATCAAACAGATCAAAGGCTTTTTGTCTATCAAAGCCTTTTTTCACAGCACCGTCGGCAAACTCACCTTGGAGTTTATCCATCTCTTCTTTAATCTTTTTACCCATCGCACGCCTAACAAGGTCTGCCCCACCTAGACTAAAGCCACCGATGGTCTGCACGATTTGCATAACCTGTTCTTGATAAACGATAACCCCATAGGTAGGTTTAAGTATAGGCTCTAATTCAGGAAAATCATAGGTAATCTCAGCGCGTCCATGTTTACGCTCGACAAAGTCATCGAGCATCCCAGACTCCATAGGTCCTGGACGATAGAGTGCGAGCATCGCGATGACATCTTCAAAACCATTTGGTTTAAGCTTCTTAGCCAAATCTTGCATACCAGCTGATTCTATCTGGAATAATCCAAGTGTCTCCCCAGTAGAGATATATTCATAGACTTTAGGGTCTTCTATATTTTCTTCCACAAAGTTAATCCGTTTGCCATGACGACGTTCTACGAGTTGCAGTGCCTCCTCTATGACCGTGAGTGTTTTTAGCCCCAAAAAGTCAAACTTGATCAAATCCACATCTTCAACGTACTTACCAGAGTATTGTGTCGCAAGCGTATCAAGCCCTGTAGGTTTAAACAGTGGTGTTTTTTGCCAGAGCGGTTCATTGGAAATAACCACACCTGCAGCGTGTGTACCTGCATTGCGGTTGAGCCCTTCTAGTGCCAGTGCATACTCCCAAGTACGTTTCGCCTGAGGATCACTCTCTAGTAGTTCTTTTATCTTTGGCTCCTTTTCATAGGCACCCTTAAGATCAATACCCAACTCATCGGGTATAAGTTTTGCCATGGCATCTGCTCTTGAATATGGCATATCAAGCACACGTGCCACATCACGAATAACTCCCTTAGCAAGTAATTTACCAAAAGTGATAATCTGTGCCACATTCACACGCCCATACTTCTCCACCACATAGTCAAGTATCTCTTGACGGCGTGCCTGACAAAAGTCCATATCGATATCTGGCATGGAGATACGCTCAGGGTTAAGAAATCTCTCAAATAGCAATCCATATGGCATAGGATCAATATCTGTAATCTCTAAAGAAAAGGCTACCAAAGACCCCGCGGCAGACCCACGCCCAGGCCCCACAGGGATGCCCATCTGCTTCGCAGCATCCACAAAATCCCAAACAATGAGCATATACCCAGGGAACTTCATAGAGTTGATGATATCCATCTCTACTTGTAGTCTTTCTCTATACTCTTGATGTTTTTCAGGTGGCACAATTTTAAGACGTTTTTCCAAACCTCGTTTCGACTCTTCTACAAAAAGTACCTTATCATTCTCTAAAGAATATTCTTTATCTGGTTCAGGAAGGATAATACCTGAAGCTTTTGCACGCTCTCTGGCAAACTTAAAATTAGGTGGTGTTGGATCACCTAGTTTTATCTCTAGATTACATTTATCGACTATCTCTTGTGTAGTTTCAAGAGCTTCAGGTATATCGGCAAATAACTCTGCCATCTGTTCTGGAGACTTCACATAAAACTCATGCACCGAGTGACGTAAACGATTAGGATCATCATAGAGTTTGTTCATTGCAATACACATAAATGCTTCATGTGCATCTGCATCTTCTTTATGGGTATAGTGTGTATCGTTGGTTGCAACTATTTTGATACCTGTCTCTTGTGAAAGTCTGATAATTTGTTTATCAATAGTATGCTGATCACCAATCCCATGACGCATAAGCTCCAGATAAAAGTCATCTCCGAACACCTCTTTATAACGTAAGGCAACTTTTTTTGCCTCATCATAGCCTTGAGCTCCAAACTTGATATTACGTTCACTCAAATTTAGATGCCAATTAATCTCTCCTTGCAAACAAGCAGATGAGCATACCAACCCTTCCGAGTTATTTTTAAGCAAATCCCAATTGATACGAGGGTAGTAGTAAAAGCCTTTGATATATGCCTGAGAACTTAGGTACATCAAGTTTTTATACCCTACGTCATTTTTGGCATACAAACAAAGGTGAAAACGCTGACGTACAGATTTGTCATCTAGCTCCTCTTGGTTATGCACATAGGCTTCCATCCCTATGATAGGTTTGATACCCTCTTTTCTCATCGTGTTATAAAAGTCAATCGTCCCAAACATATTACCATGATCTGTCATCGCCACAGAGGTCATCCCCTGCTCTTTTATCTTCTTGGCAAGTGCTTTTATCTTGTTGGCACCATCAAGCATGGAATATTCTGTATGTAAATGTAAGTGGGTAAATTGAGGGGTATGTTTGGGTTCTTCTGACATAGGGTAACCTTCTTAAAATATTATTTCAATATAGCAAAGCTTAGGTAAAATTTGATTTAAAATGATTCCAAATTATGCTAAAATAATAAGGAAAGGTATAGCATGCATAATAGACTACAACGCTTTTTTATTCGTCTTTATTTTTGCCTTACCAGTCATATTTTTCCCAAACTTGCTGTCTACTCTGCACATAGGCTCTTTCATTACCCTATCAACTCAAAACGCAAAAACCGTAATGCAATGCCACTGCCTGCATCTGAACTTTTTACTATAGCCCTCTACGAAGGCATAGAGCTACAAGGCTACCGTTGGGGAGAAAAGAAGTATCCTAAAGTGCTACTTGTACATGGATGGTCGACAACCTCACAAAGCATGACACACTTTACCGATGCCCTACTCAAAGCCCACTACCAAGTCATCAGCTACGATGCCCTGCGTCATGGTGACTCTGCCAATAGCTTTTCAGATTTAGCATCATGGGCAGACTCTGTGCGTGCTGTTATAAAGGATATTGGTGGCGTAGAGTGCATCATCGCACACTCTTTTGGTGGGTCTGCGGTGACGGTGGCTTCTAAACTTGGTCTAGATACAAAAAAACTAGCCCTTATCGCACCCATCCACGACATTACAGCCGTAGCAGATGACTTTGCCAAACGTCTTGACATACCTCATGATATCGTAGAAAAAATGCGCGCCTACACATGGAGCCATAACCAAACACATTTTGAACAGTATGGTAAAAATTGGCAAGACATCTTAGACTCCCCCTTTCATGTACCTACCCTCATCTACCATGACATGCAGGACAGAGAAATACCCATTTTCCACTCAGAACTGTTATGTAAAAAATGGACATGGGCAGAACTACGCCCAACTACGGGGCTGGGACATCGTACGATACTTGATGATGATGCAGTGGTACAAGGTGTACTAAAATTTATCCAAGCTTCCTAAAACAGCAACGTTTATATTTATCACCACTTCCACAGATACATGGGCTGTTACGTAAAAATTCAACCTTATCTTCATATATCTCACCATCGACATACTTCCACATGTCGTTCACCTTG
>JALSPX010000011.1 GCA_026985755.1 Sulfurovum sp.
TTGTGTTTGCAAAACCCACCTTTTGGGCATCACTAGCTTTCGCCTATGCGTTGTTACTCTTTCTTGACTTAGCTAAGGCTAGGTCTTCAAAAGAGTGCCTAGCCTAGACAAAAGTTAGAGATGTTGTGGGTATTACCTATTAGTAGAGGTGCCCTATAACTCTCAATTGGCTATAATTAAATGATGGCTTTGCCAAATGAGAAATTTTTGGTTGAAATTTATGTATGGGAATAGTAATTTGAAAAATAATATCATTATTATAGGTTTTATGGGTGTAGGTAAAGGTACAACAGCGCGTGCTTTCAGTAAAAAATATGGTACGTATATCATTGATACAGATGACCTGATAGAGTCTAAAGAAAACAAAGAGGTCAAAAAAATATTTGAAAAAAAAGGTGAAGCCTACTTTAGAGAACAAGAGCAAGCCACAGCTGACTGGATAGAAGCGTGTGTGTCGGGGACATTAATCTCTTGTGGTGGGGGATTTTATAAAGTCAATAACCTTAAAAAATTAGGGACAGTTGTACTTTTGGATGCCTCATTTGAGTGGATACATAAGCGTTTGAAAACAGCTAAAAACGCTGAAGCCAAACTAGCCAAGCGTCCTTTGTTCTCAGATGAAAAAAAGGCAAAAGCACTTTATAAAGAGCGTAAAAAGGCATATAAAAAATTGGCAGATGTGGTGGTTGATGTGGAAAATCTTACACTGGATGAGCAAATTGCATATATTGCTAAAAAGTGTAGGGGTTAATTTTTTATTAGAGGTGTCCTTAAGTTGTACCTTATCTTAGTTAATTATACTTTTGGATGTATTTACTTAGTAAGGTAATATATATATCGACAATCAGGAGAATAGAAATGAATAAAATAATGATACAAAGTATACTTTTAATCATACTATGTACAAATATGTATGCAAAGAATATAGATAAAAAAAATGATTTTGCCAAAGATGAGTTAAAAGCGATTAAAGAAGCAGAAGAGATTAAAAATAAAACAATTGCAAAAGCTGAAGCTACCAAAATAAAAGTGATAGCTAAAGCAATTAAAGATAGAACCATTGCAGAAGTTGAGGCGATTAAAATAAAAAATATTGCTGAAATTGAAGTAAAATCTATCTCTGAAATGAAGGCAATAAAAGCAAAGGCTGAAGCTGCAAAAGCAAAAGCGATAGCTGAAGCAGAAGAAGCCAAAAAAGAGGCGGAACTACTCTACAAAGAGACAATAAAAAGAATAAAAATAAAAATTAAACCAGCTAAAAAAGTAGAAAAAGAACTTCTTCAAAAAATAGAGAATAATGAAAGTATTCAAGACAAAGCTGTAAACCAAGTAGAAAATAGTGCTGCAGAAGGAAATATATCGAATTTACTTAAAGTAAGAAATATAGAATTTAAACGAAATAAAGCAATATTGACACAAAAAGGTATTGAAACGGTGGTGCAGCTTTCTGAAATTCTTAATCAATACCCAAGTGTACATATTGAAATTGCAGGATATACGGATTCTGATGGTAGTAAAAAGTTTAATTTAAATCTTTCACAAGCAAGAGTCAATGCAGTAAAAAAGATATTGGTTTCAAGTGGCATAGATGAGAACCGTCTAGTGGCTAAAGGGTATGGAGAAGCATATCCTTTGGTGCCTAATACAAGTAAAAAAAATAAACAAAAAAATCGTCGTGTAGAAATACATATTATACGTGACGAGAAGGGTAATTCTATATAATAGAGATTACCTATTATTAGAGGCGCCCTTACGCAAATACCAATAATCCAAACCTTTATGTACTAGGCTTAACAACCCAAAAATAAGCATAGTGCTTGCCATGCAGTAGGGGACTTGCTCCATAAATGGGGTTGATGATTTGGATATGGTATAGATAATATACATCCATAATCCTATGGCTATAAACCCTAACACTCTTTTGAACCAAATAATCATTCTGTTTTGTTGCACTTTATTCATAGAAGTATTTTATCCTATATTAGATATAATTTTACCAATAAAATCATAGGGTCATTATGCAACGTTTCGAAACGTATTTACAGAATCATTTACCACAAGTACCAAGCTTCCATCCTGTGTATGAAGATGCTTTGGGTGTGATGTTGACTGCTGGGGGCAAACGTTTTCGTCCTATGTTGCTTTTGAGTATCGTAGATGCGTATGAACAGATGCTTTATGATGGGGCTTTACCTGTGGCGTTGGCGTTAGAGATGTTTCATACCTACTCACTGATACATGATGACTTGCCAGCCATGGATGATGCAGATTTGCGTCGTGGCAACGAGACTTTGCATAAGCGTTATGATGAGGTGACTGCCATACTTGCAGGAGATGCCCTCAATACCGATGCCTTTTTACACATAGCCCAAGCACCACTGCGTGAAGATATAAAAATCAAATTGGTTACACTTTTGGCACAAAATGGTGGTGCTCAAGGCATGGTACTAGGGCAAGCGATAGACTGTTATTTTGAAAACCAACCACTTGACATAGAACAAATCAAGATACTTCATACCAACAAAACAGCCAAACTTATCGCTGCTTCACTTCAGATGGGTGCCGTGATTGTAGGGTTAGATACCAAGGTACAAAAAGCACTCTATGATTTTGGCATAGACCTTGGCTTGTTGTTTCAGATACAAGATGATATTATAGATGAAACCCAATCAGCAGAAGAGGCAGGGAAAACCACAGGCAACGATGGCGATAAAAATAGCTTTGTAAACCTTTTAGGACTTGACAAAACTGTCGAAGAAGCAGATGCTTTGGCAAAAGATTTACAAAGACGATTTGAAACGTTTGATGCGAAGCTCCAAGAGGCTTTAAACCCACTTATCACACAATATTTACATAGACACCACTAAAGGAAAACTCACATGGCAGTAATGACAGAGCAAAACAAAATGCGTAAAAAGATGGCAAATACCATCAGATTTTTAGCAGCAGATATGGTACAGAAGGCAAACTCAGGACACCCAGGTGCACCTATGGGGCTTGCAGACATCGCTGTGGTACTTTCTGAAAAACTCAGCCACAACCCAAAGAACCCAAAATGGCTCAACCGTGACCGTTTGGTATTCTCTGGTGGACATGGTTCTGCATTGATTTATTCACTTCTTCACCTTTGGGGATACGATGTGAGCTTAGAGGACTTAAAGCAGTTTAGACAACTAGATTCTAAAACCCCAGGGCACCCAGAGTATGGACACACTGAGGGGATAGAGATTACCACGGGACCACTGGGGCAAGGTATCGCCAATGCTGTTGGTTTTGCGATGGCAGAAGCCTACACTAAAAATCAAGTCAATTCAGAGACTTGTGAACTGATAGACCATAAGGTATATTGTCTTTGTGGAGATGGTGACTTGCAAGAAGGTATTTCCTATGAAGCCTGTTCTTTAGCAGGACACCTTGGACTTAATGACTTAGTACTCATTTATGATTCTAACTGCATTACTATTGAGGGTGACACGAGCATCGCATGGAGTGAAGATGTAGAGGCACGTTTCTTGGCGCAAAACTGGGATGTAAAAAAGATAAACGGACACTGTTATGATGACATAGAAAAAGTGTTAGATGAAGTGAAATCTGCTACCAAGCCAACCATCATCATCGCCAACACCATCATCGGTAAGGGTGCTGGAGAGTTAGAAGGAACACACCATACACATGGTGCGCCACTTGGAGACAAGATTATCGCAGAGTCAAAAGCCAAAGAGGGCTTTAACCCTGAAGAGACTTTTGCCATTCCTGAAGATGTCTTGTTACGTTTTAGATGTGCAGTAGAAAAAGGTGAACTCGCAGAAAAAGAGTGGATTCACAGACAAAAAGAAGCACCATTGGTAGAGCAAAATGTGGCACTGGAGAAGCTACAAAACCCAGATTTCTCACACATTACTTTCCCTGACTTTAGCACTGATAAAGCCATGGCAACAAGAGACTCTAACCATAAAATACTTAATGCCATTGCCTCAGGTGTGTCTAGTTTTGTGGGAGGCTCAGCAGATCTTGCACCATCGAACAAAACAGAGCTTAAAGAGTTAGGAGACTTCCCCAAAGGACGCAATATGCACTTTGGTATCCGTGAGCACTCTATGGCAGCCATTACCAACGCGATGGCACTCTATGGTACGCTCATACCATTTAATGCGACGTTCTTTATCTTCTCTGACTACCTTAAACCTGCGGCGCGTATCGCTGCACTTTCAGGCATACAAAACTTCTTTGTATGGACACACGACAGCATCGGTGTAGGTGAAGATGGACCTACACATGAGCCTATTGAACAACTCAGCCAGTTTAGAGCGATGCCAAACTTCTATGTATGGAGACCAGCAGATGCCACAGAAAATGCAGAAGCATGGAAAACAGCATTGACGATGAACACCGCACCACATGGTTTTGTACTTAGCCGTCAAAAGCTTGATGTACTCAAACCAAAACGTGACTTTGGTGAGGTAAGTAAAGGTGCCTACATTGTGAAGCAACGTAAAAATGCAAACTTCACACTCATGGCTTCAGGTTCAGAACTCATGCCATGTCTTAAAGCAGCATGTCACCTAGCAGTCCTTGGCATCAAAGCCAATGTCGTCTCTGTACCATGTCTAGACCTCTTTAACGAGCAAGACGCAGCATACAAAGCAACCGTTATAGACCCGAACACCAAAGTGTTAGCCGTAGAAGCAGCCACAGCTACAGAGTATTACCGCTACGCAGACGACGTACTAGGCATGGAAAGCTTCGGAGCCTCAGCACCAGCAGACCTACTCTTTGAGAAGTTTGGATTGACACAAGAAGGCATTATGAAAAGAGCGTGTGCTTTGATGGATGTGGAGTATAGAGTGGTGGAGCTTGGGGAGTGTAAGCTTTAATAGTCCTTTAAGGGATTATAATTTATAATGTGTGCGTAAACACGATGACGTTTATATTCATAGGCTCCTCTTAAGTTAGTTGTCGCTAGCGTTTAGAGCCTTAAAGCTCTGTATCTCTTTATTGAGGTGCAGGGCTTTTTTTTTGGCGTAATTTTAGGGAAGATGGTGGGATCGTTCTATGAAAGGAGCGAGTTTATGAATACTTTTTCTGACGTCATCGCGTTTATTGGTTATGTGTTTTTAGCAGTGTATTATTTGATACATTTGTTGAGGCACTAATCATGCACTACCAATAGCGACAACTATTGGTAGTGTTATTATTCCTAACTTAACATCCCTCTCACTTCATCTTCATCTATCAAATCTTTATCATATTTTACTACTGCGATATTTTCTGTTTCATTCACGTAGCTTTCTACGATAGCATCATGTTCTGTAAGTGCGTGTACTTTGTCACGGTCAAAAATGTCTAGTGGTAAGTAGACATTTCCTCTGTTATTTGGGCTTGGCATGGTGGCTACCCAGTAAAACCATGCCAATGCGATAACTGCTACAACGATGGCAAGTGTGCCCCTGTCGTAGTGTTGCATGATGTACCCTGCAAGAAGACCACCAATGAAAATACCTGTATACGCAAAGGTGTTTGCTACACCTAGGGCTGCTCCCTTTTGGTGGACTTTGGCAAATTTGGCAACGAAGCTTTGTAAAAGTGG
>JALSPX010000012.1 GCA_026985755.1 Sulfurovum sp.
AATCAAAATGCTTGAAGAGACAGGCTTTTGTTTTTTTCCTGCTACAGATCATCATCCTGCGATGAAGCACATTATGCCTATACGTAAAAGTATCGAGCATCGAACGATTTTTAACCTACTAGGACCGCTTACAAATCCTGCAGGGGCACAAAAGTATTTGCTAGGCGTCTTTGATGCTTCATATGTCAAGGTGATGGCAGAGGCACTGCTAAAATTAGATACTAAAAGAGCCTATGTGGTCTCTAGCTTAGATGGTATGGATGAGATAGGTATCTCTACCCATACTGCTTTTGCCTATGTAGAAGCAGGACGTATCTCCGAAGGAGAGATAAACCCTGAAGCCTTTGGATTTACACTTTCCCCCAAAGAAGCCATATTAGGGGGCGATGCCATGCATAATGCGCAGATAACACGAGATATATTCTCTGGAGAAGAGCTAGGAGCCAAGAGAGATATCGTGGTACTCAACGCTGCTTTTGCACTCTTTGTAGATGGGAACGTACGTGATATGCAAGAAGCCATAGCGATGACAAAAGCACAGCTAGAGAGTGGAAAGGCTAGAGAGCATTTGAATTTTATGGCGGATGTTTCAAATAAATTAGAAATTAGAAATTAGAAATTATAATGAAAGAGATAGAAGCCTCATTAGATGAGTTAAGTAAAGTTGTAGACTATTTAAATAAAACGTTACCCTCAAATGCTATTGTATTTTTACGGGGTGACCTCGCAGCGGGTAAAACGACACTTACCCAAGCCATAGCCAAAGCCAAAGGTATCGTAGGAGAGGTGACTTCGCCTACTTTTTCGCTGCAGCAATGTTACGAAGGAAATAATGGAGAAAACTTGTATCATTATGACCTCTATAGACTAGAGCATGAGGAGTTCATGCAGATGGGGCTTTTTGAGGAGTTTGAGAAGTCTGGTTGGCATATGGTGGAGTGGGGAAGTGATGGACTTAAAGAGTTTTTAGAGAGCGTTGGCTATAATGTTGCGATGATAGAGATAGAACCCTCTAAAAATAATAGCAGAGACTATAGGATAACGTATTGATGCATACACTCGAAGCACAAGGTTTGGCGAAAACAATTAAAAAAACAAAGATTGTTCATGATATCTCTTTGGCAGTAAAATCCAAAGAGATTGTGGGATTACTAGGTCCCAATGGTGCAGGTAAAACCACATCATTTTATATGGTATGTGGACTTACAGATGCCACAGAAGGCAGTGTCTATCTAGATGGAGAAGATGTGACTAAACTACCACTAAGTGCACGTGCAAAAATGGGTATAGGGTACTTGCCACAAGAGTCTAGCATCTTTAAAGATCTTACGGTAGAAGAGAATTTATTGATTGCAGCAGAAGCATTGAATTTGTCTAAAAAAGAGGTGCATCCACGTATAGAGAAACTGCTTGAAATATTTAATATAGAGCCTATACGTGCACGACTAGGTATACGACTGAGCGGTGGAGAAAGACGAAGGGTTGAAATAGCTAGAGCTTTGGTGGGTAATCCTAAATTTTTATTACTTGATGAACCTTTTGCGGGAGTTGATCCTATTGCTGTAATAGATATACAAAGTATCATTAAACAACTTGTTGAGTTGGATATGGGAATACTTATTACCGATCATAATGTACGTGAGACATTGGGTATTTGTGATAGAGCCTATGTGATGAGAAGTGGAGAAATGTTAGCCACAGGTACTTCAGAAGAGATAGCACGTGATGAAAATGTACGTAAGTACTATCTGGGTGAAAATTTTACGTTTTAAACCTACATAATGAGCCTTTTGGCGAAAGTTTGATAGTATGAAAAATTCCCTTAATGGTGCGCTGAAAATGACACCCTACAGATCTTTATGACACTGAAAAAAATAAAAATCCTTTTAGACAATGAAGTTATTTGTCGAAACAATCGTTTAGAGATTTCATTGGATAAACCAGATCCCCTTTTGATTGCTAAAGAGCATAATGATGAAACCATAGCACTTATCTGTGCACTCTTTGCCTATGGTAATGCCAAATTAATTGTAAAGTTTTTACAAAGTTTGGATTTTTCTTTGTTAGAAGCCAGTGATGAAGTAATTAGAAATGAACTTTCTACACACTATTATCGTTTTCAGAATGCACAAGACATTGCTACACTTTTTATTGCATTAAAAAGAGTCAAAACTATGGATAGTATTGAAAATATTTTTTATGCTGGATACAAAAAAGAGGAAGATATTTTAGAGGGTCTATGGAAATTCATCGATACTTTAAAATCTGTCATTTCCTATGAGAGTAGAGGGTATGATTTTTTAGTGGGCTCTGTACCCAAAAAGCTTAGTAGTATGGGGACTTATAAACGGTATATGATGTATTTGCGTTGGATGGTACGTAAAGATGAATTAGATTTAGGGCTCTGGTCAAAAATAGACAAAAAAGAGTTAATTTTGCCTTTAGATACACATACATTTCAGGTCTCTCAACGTTTAGGATTACTAAAGCGTAAAACCTATGATATGAAAGCCGCTATCGAAATCACGAAAAAATTATCTCATTTTGACAGAAGTGACCCCATCAAGTATGATTTTGCACTCTACAGATTAGGACAAGAAAAATTAGCCTAATTATTAGTCAAAATTAAGTCCATAAAAGCTATAATGCATGCAATATTATTACAAGAGGATGTTTTATGGAAGGTGTATTTACTTATCTTGGCGGTATATTTGGAGAGAGCAATCACTCAATTGTACTTGTGGCTCACTTACTTTTAGTGGCGGTGATTGTAGTGCTTATAGCAAAAATGGCAACTAAAAGCTTTAGAGTGGTGCCAAATGGTGCACAAAATGTGATGGAAGCATACCTCGGTGGCGTGATAGCTATGGGTAAAGATGTAATTGGTGAAGAGCTAGCACGTAAATATTTGCCACTTGTTGCAGCGGTGGGGATGTTTATTTTTGTATCTAATGTGATTGGCATTATTCCAGGGTTTGAATCTCCGACATCTAATATTAATGTGACTTTACCTTTGGCACTTTTGGTATTTTTTTACTATAATTATGAAGGTATTAAAGAGCATGGTGTAGGAAAATATTTTGCACACTTTGCAGGGCCAGTAAAAGCATTGGCTCCATTGATGTTTCCTATCGAGATAGTTTCTCATATTTCAAGAATTATCTCTCTTAGTTTCCGTTTGTTTGGTAATATCAAAGGGGATGACTTGTTTTTATGGGTACTTCTTATGCTTGTACCATTTATTGCACCATTGCCTGCATACCTTCTGCTTTCATTCTCTGCATTGTTACAAACCTTTGTATTTATGATCCTTATTTATGTATACCTAGCGGGTGCTGTAGCGATAGATGAAGATCACTAAAATTAGTGTTATATAAGCTATGAGATTAAAAGATAAATCTTTACATGTTATAGTTAATTTTCTTTTAGGGGTATCATGGGCTTCTATGCTTGTAGGAGCTGTTACCTCCTTCCTCTCTTTTTACGAAGAAACATTTTTCTTTGCGTTGGTTTCTGCTTTTATTGCTGCTTTACCAGGGTTGGTAGGAATACTTGCCATAGAACATTTTATTAACAGTAAAGAGAAGCTTTATGAATTACAAAAACAGACAAAAATCCTAGAAGATGCATTTAAAAATAAATAAATTATTCAGTATATTATTCTTTTTTAGTGCTTTGTATGCAGAAAGCAAAACAGTAGCGTATCGTGTAGAGTTTGGTATAGTGGGTGAAGTAGCAAAGATACAGAGCCAATATACCAAAACAAAAAATACTTACACGATAGATACAAAAGTAAAAGTGATTGGGATGTTGGCAAAAATGGCAACCAATAACTTAAGAGAAGAGCATATTTCCAAAGGTACGATAGATAAAAGCGGTCTTCATGTTACAAATGATTTCACTATGCTTAAGCATTATGGGAACTATAGGAGTATCACACATTATCATGTAGATCATCAAAAAAAGAAAATTATCAAAACATACAAAAAATGGAGAGTATATGATAATAAAAAAGAGCGTAAAGTCTCTGAATATAGTTATATCTTAGGATATTATGCAAAAGATGATTTAATTACACTATTTTTAAATTTGCATAAACATATACCTAATAAAATGTTAGCTCGAAAATATATTTTTAAGGCTATAGGTGAAGATAGGAAACAAGGTAGGGTAGATATAGATATACCAAAAGCTAAAGAAAAAAAAGAGATGATTAAACTTCTTGGTAAGCCTAAAAAAAATGAGTGGTTGGCAAATGTTATTATGCATCGAAAGCTTTATAATAGTAAAAAAGGTGAGCTTATGGTACGCATGAATGGTGAGAGTCTGATTGAAAAAGCTGTATTAAAAGATATATTCATGTATGGCGATGTTAGAATTATTAGAGAATAAATATTACCTCCCCAAAGAAGTATGTTAGTTAGTTTGATAATAACCTCATATAAATAAGCAAAATGCTATAATATTCTCAATAATATACTTGAGGATATACCCTATGTTTGAAACTGTGATTGGTCTAGAAGTACACGTACAGCTTAATACCAAAACCAAACTTTTTTGTGCCTGTCCTACCTCTTTTGCAGCACATCAAAATACCAATACTTGCCCTACCTGTTTGGCACTCCCAGGTGCATTGCCTGTGGTCAACAAAGAAGCAGCGATAAAAGCGATGAGACTTGGATATGCGATTAACGCAAATGTGAACCATACTTCGTATTTTGATAGAAAATCATACTTCTACCCTGATAGTCCATCGGCGTATCAGATTACGCAACTGAGTAAGGCTATTGTGCAAAAAGGTGAAGTGATGATAGATTTGGCTGATGGAAACCAAAAGCGTATTGGGATGACACAAGCACACTTAGAAGCAGATGCGGGTAAAAATATGCATGAGGGAAATGAGTCTAAAGTAGATTTAAATCGTGCAGGGACACCACTGTTGGAGATAGTCTCTGAGCCAGATATGCGAAATGCGGATGAAGCAGTAGCCTTTTTAAAAAAATTACATGCTACCGTACGTTATTTAGATATCTCTGATGCCAATATGCAAGAGGGATCGTTTCGTTGTGATGTGAATGTCTCTATCCGTCCTAAAGGGCAAGAGGAGTTTGGTACACGCGTAGAGATAAAAAATATCAACTCATTTAAGTTTGTCGCAGCAGCGATAGCCTATGAAGTACAGCGTCAAACAGAAGCCTATGAAGATGGTGTCTATGAAAATGAAGTCTACCAAGAGACACGTCTATGGGATGTAGAAGCTGGTGAAACACGTTCTATGAGAGGCAAAGAAGAAGCAGCTGATTATCGGTATTTCCCAGATCCAGACTTGCGTCCACTAGTGGTGACTGAAGAGATGATAAATCTAGCCAAAGAGATGCCAGAACTTCCCGATGCAAAAGTCAAGCGTTATACCGAGGCGTTAGGTATAAAGAAGTACGATGCATTGGTTATTACAGCAGACAAAGAGATGGCAAGCTACTTTGAAGAGATGTTAGAACAGGGTGCCAATGCCAAGACAGCAGTGACATGGCTCACCTCTGAA
>JALSPX010000013.1 GCA_026985755.1 Sulfurovum sp.
ATTCTTGTGAAAACAGTTCTAGTACGGGTGCTACCAGCACAGAGTGTGAGGCAGCGATATATCGACCAGACTCTGTAAAAATATCAGGCTCTGCTACACCCTTACTTTTGGCTATCTCTTGCATGAGAAAGACGACATCATTGGCGAACTCTTGGAGTGAGTAGTTACGTTCTTGTTTGCCTTCATGTTGGCTATACTCTACAGCCAACCCACCACCAATGTTGATGGCACCCAGTGCATCTGCACCACGTTTTTTGAGCTCTGCATAGATGTTTCCTGCTTCACGTAGTGCCTTTTTGAGAGGGGCGATGTCTGACATTTGTGAGCCGATATGAAAATGAATCATCCATAAGTGAGTCAATAAATCATGCTTATTGAGCATTTCATAGGCTTCTAATAATTCTGTAGATGTAAGCCCAAATTTAGAAGAGTATCCACCACTCTTTGCCCATATACCAATGCCAGCACTATGCAGACGGATACGTACTCCAATTTTAGGTGCTATAGGGTTTTTCATATCACTATTAAACTCTTTGTTGACCTGTATAATGGTCTCAAGTTCGCCCAATCCTTCTATGGTCACAGTAATGTTATGCCCCATCTTTGCCGCGATAAAACAGAGCGATATCATCTCTTTGTCTTTAAAACCATTAACAGTGATGGGAGCACCTAGAGGGGTTTTGGTCATGGCAATGATAAGTTCTGCTTTGCTTCCTGCCTCTAGTCCATAATTGTACGCTTGTGAGACTTCCATGAGTGATTCTATAAAGTTTGGGAATTGGTTCACTTTGAGTGGAAAGACAGCTTGGAATTCGCCTTTGTAGTTAAACTCTTTTTTTGCTTGTTCAAAGGTTTGAAAAAGTGTAGAGATTTGTTTTTTTATGAGATGAGGAAAACGAAGTAAGAGAGGCCCTTTATAGCCTTTTTCACGAATCTCTTGTGTGATTGTCAGTAAAGAGGGTTGTGAAGCATGGTTGATATTGATGGTATCATCTTTGATGATAAAGTTCTTATCACCCCAAATCTCTAAACCAAAGTCTGTCATTGTAAACCTCTACTTAAAATAATGTTAATTATATCAAAACTTAATCTAATCTTACCTATAATAGTTCTATGAAGAAGTTGTTTTTAACCTATGAAGAACATCCCGACTATCTTAAGCTTATCTCCCAAGGGAGACATATCCCAAAAGATGCATTTTTCTTATAGTGATAGTGACAATGGAACTTATCTTAACTCTCGATGGTCAAACAATATAAGTCAGCTACTGCAAGGTACCTTAATTGATATATTAGAGCGTAGTAAACTTTTTAAAGTAGTACTTACAGATAGCAGTACGGTCAAAGAAGATTATAGACTAGAAAGTAATATTTTTATTTTTGAACATGAAGTACGAGAAAAACAGTCTCACTCTGTAGTTTCTATACAGTTTACGTTAATTGATGCAGATACTGGTAAAGTGTTAAAAAATAAAAGATTTAGTTATCGAGAAAAAACCACAACTATAGATGCTAAAGGGTATGTTGTTGCAAGTAATATCATCATAGAAAAATTAGCTAGAGATTTGATAGCATGGTTACAATAAAAGTAGTTTGGATGTTTGATTAATGCAAACATCCAAGTCTCGTATTGTTTATTCGACAATCATTCTTGCGTCTAGTGGCTGAATGGGTCTATTGTTGTTGTGATGCATTGTATCATCATGAAATTTTTTGATTTGTTCTTTTGAAACTGTTAATGGTTGTTTTAATACAAACCATCTTACTCCCTCAGTACAAGGAGGAGTCGTTAATGAACCATTGAAACGATAATAGTGTTTATCTTTAGGTAAAAGATCTTTAGCAATATTAGCAAGTTTTAATATCTTGCTTTCACCATTTTTTTGAGGCATATCTTTCCAAATTTTTGCCAATGCTTCATTTTCAGCACCCTCTTCAAACATAACTGCGATGACAGCAATGTTTCCCTCTTTATCTAAGTGGACAAAGTGTGCTTCAAGTGGATAAGATTTTCCATCAATATGGTTTTCACTTGGTGAGTGAAAGTGAAATTGTTTAAGCTCAAAGGTAATACCATCTACAGTCAGTGTATTGCCTGGTTCCATGTTGACTTGAATTGTGTGTCCATTGTCAACAATATTTTTTGAGTCTTTTGTATAATTTGGATCCAATGGTGGAAGATGTGCTTGCAAAGAGTGCGTAATGTTGATAGGTGATTGATTGAGTCCGGTACCACACTCTTTGAATTTTTCAGATAACATCCCCCATTTCTCTGGTGTATTATGACCTGTATATCCCCAGTGCTCAGCATGTGCTTTTGTTTCATTTGCCAAGGCACAAGTACTTGTAATTGCTAATAAAACTGAAGTGCTCAGTAAGAGTTTAAGATTTTTATTCATTTGTAATTCCTTATGATATTGATAAGTGTAAAGTATAGTATAGAAGTAATTAAAGGATAGATGAATGATACAAAAAAAACTTTTTTAATCATTTATTTTGTATATAACGTCATTTTTGATTAATAATATTGTTTATTATCTTCTATTTATTTGATTTAAAGTTTTAAAATAGATGAATAAATTGATGATGTTATATGATTTATTGCTTTATTTTGTAAAAAAAACTTTTTATTATTTAAGTGTAGTTAGCATATGTAAATCTAGAAAATTTATTCTTAGGAGAATTAAAAAATGTCAAAAATAATATTAAGCAGTTTAGCATGTCTCTCATTAGCATATAGTGTAGATACTTTTACAGATATTTTTAAAGAAGGTAAAACGTATGGGAATATAAAATATTATTATATTCAGACAGATAAACAAAATAATCAACCTTTTAAAGATAGTTCCGCAAATGCAAATGCTATGGGTGGCACATTAGGATTTAAAACGGCAGCATATTATGGAATGAGTGGACAAGCTACTTTTATGACAACAAATGGATTTCATTTAGAAAATTCAGTAGATACTTCTATTTTGAGTCGGGATAGCGGTGTACGGTTGGATAATGGTAACCCCTCAGGTAAAATTGCACAAGAGTCATTTTCTGTATTGGGCGAAGCATTCATAAATTATCATGATGAAAATTTAAATATAAAGTATGGACGACAAATATTAAAAACCCCACTTATTAATGCAAAAGAGGTACGTATGCTCCCCTCTACAGTGCAAGGCACAACTATAAAATATACATTAAAAGATACTAATTTTGTTTTTGGTGCTGCCTATTTAAGTGCCTTTAAACAACGTACATCTTATAAATTTATAAATATAATAAAACATACATTAGGTAGTAATACTAAAAAAATAACTGGTAAGCATAGTGGAAATTTGTATATGGTTAATATGAATTATGATAATAATCATCTGCATGCTTCACTCTATGATTATTATGCAGAAAATTTTTTGAATTCATGGTATGGAAAATTGGAATATACAGGTGTAGAGGGCAAATATATTTATAATTTGGGTCTTGAGGGAATTGTACAAAGAAGTATTGGAAATACTAATGAGTATTTAGCACAAACAGATTCTATGACTAATGCTAAGAAAATTAATGCAGAATCAATATCTATGAAAAGTGAACTTCAATATGAAGAGAGTAAATTTATGCTTGGATATTCGTATGTTACAAGTGATGATACATCACATGATAGTTTAGTGTTACCTTGGGATGGAACACCACTCTATACCAATATGATTACTTCAAATGATCTATTTGTTTCAAATTATGGGAAAGGGCTAGTCGCTGATAGTATTTATATAGGTGGTACACAATCATTTAAGGTTGCATATACCCAAGGTTATGATTTTACGGGTAGTGAAGGATTTAAAACAACTTTGTCTTATATGATTGCGGATAATGATAAATTTACCAAAGGAAAACAAAAAGATTTTAATATAGTGTTATCTTATCAATATGACACACATCTCTCCATTGCTTTAAAAGGTATTTTTGTGAAAAACAATACGAGTGCAAGTGCAAATGGTACTATTTCACAGCTTGATGATTTTCAACAATATCGTGTGATAGCGAATTATAAATTTTAAAAAGCGAGTAGAAGCATTAAAACGCTTCTACTGTTATCGTCTTTTCTTCTTTACTCTCTAAATCTTTCACCCATACAGTCCCATTTTTTAATTCATCTTCGCCTATGAGTACCGCATAGCGAGCATTCACTTTGTCAGCACCTTTCATGTGGCTTTTGAACCCTTTAGCATTATATTCTACAGTAACCTTTGTCTCTTTTCGTTTTTGTGTAGCAATAGCAAAAAGTTTTTCAACGGCATCTTCTGTCATAGCACCGAGGTAGATACCCTCACGTGTAGCCTCTGGCATTTTTACCAGTTCCATAATACGCTCTATACCTATCGCAAAACCTACAGCAGGGGTAGGTTTGCCATCTAAAAATTCTACCAGCTTGTCATAACGTCCACCACCTGCGATGGCAGATTGTGAGCCAATGTCATTACTGACAAATTCAAAGGCTGTTTTGCTGTAGTAGTCTAACCCACGTACGAGGTTGGTGTCTACTTCGTAACTAATGCCTGCATTGTCTAGTAACTGTGTAAGTTTTTTGAAGTCTGTGTCACATTCGTCACAAAGGTTGTTGATGAGTTTTGGTGAATTTACAAGTAAGCTTTGACAGGTTTTGTTCTTGCAGTCTAGTACACGTATAGGATTTGTGCCTATACGTCTGTTACAGTCTTCACAAAGCTCTTCTTTTATCTCCGTTAAGAAGCCTACTAGGTTTTGCTTATACGGAGGCATACAAGTGGGGCATCCTAAAGAGTTTATCTGCAAGTCAAAGCCTATACCTAGGGCTTCAAAAATTTGGCTTATCATAATGATGATAGTAAAGTCTTCATAGACGCTAGCTTCACCAAAACTTTCACAGCCAAACTGGTGAAACTCTCTGAGACGACCTTTTTGTGGACGCTCATATCGAAACATCGGTCCATAGTAGTAAAATTTTTGTTTCATAGGCTGACGGTCTAGTTTGGCATGTACGAAGCTACGTACCACACCGGCGGTACCCTCTGGACGCATACAGACATCATTACCACCTTTGTCTTCAAACTGGTACATCTCTTTGCTTACGATGTCTGAACTGTCACCCACAGAACGCTTAAAAAGGGCTGTCTCTTCTAGTATAGGGGTTTCGATATAGCCATAGCCATAACGCTTGGCAATAGTGCTCGCTGTCTCGACGATGAAATTAAATCTATGCGACTCTTCAAATGTGAGGTCTTTCATACCTCGTAGTGGGTTTATCATTGTTATGCCTTTGTGTAAAGGGTGCCCACAAGGGGCACCCCTACGGGTGATGTAGGGGTAAACCCTTGTGGTTGCCCTTAAACCCAAAATATGCAATAGAAATCACCAAACTAGCAAAAGTCATTGCACCGTGGGCATTTACAAATAATCATCGATTAACCTTTGGGTTAACCTCAAATTCTTTGCAAAC
>JALSPX010000014.1 GCA_026985755.1 Sulfurovum sp.
AGTACACTGTCACCCTCTTTCCACTCATAACTTATGATATTTCCATCACTATCACTCGATGCACTTGCACGCAAGGTGACACTCTCATCTTCCATCACATTTTGGTCTGCTCCTGCATTTGCTGTGGGTGCTTGGTTTTCTGTTGTATTTACATCAACTATCTTTGTATCAGGCACAAATGTGATAATATCTCCCATCATTATAGGCACCCAATTATTAGATGCATTAACTATACTAGTAAGTATAAATGATAAAAATATTTTGCCTGTTAATTTCATCTTTTATTCCTTTTGCTTCATTTAATTTAAAGATAGTATACTAAAAATAAAGATTTTTGTCATTCAACTATCTTAACATAAGCTAAAAATTATTATTTTATATTATAATTTTATAAAAATATAAGTAATAATAAAGGATTACAATGAATAGTAAAATTATGGTACTTGCTACAATACTTACAATGCAAGGTGCTTATGCAACAACTTTTATGGATGCAGATTGGGCTGATAAAATATGTAAAGCATGGAATCAAAATACTACCCTCACCACTAAACTAGGAAAAAAATGGGTGAAGAATAATGCAAAAAGAGGCTATAAACTCATACAAATCTATAGAGATAAATGTGGGAAAGATAGCAAAATACAACTTATCATTGAAGATAAAGGTGGTAAAGCAATCTGTACAAAAGGTAGTAAGCCAGATGGCAAGAAAGTCAATACAGACGTAGACTATGTTATGCATGCCAGCGATAAAGATTGGGAGTGTATTGGCAAAGGAAGCTTTGGATGTGGTGCAATGGGTGCGATGACAACAGGAAAGCTCAAATTTAATGGTCCAAAAATGGAAGCGATGAGTGTTATGGGACCATTTGGTGATTTTTTAACACTCACTGGCACAATACCTAGTGATAAAAAATCTTGTAAATAAATTTACAAGAGCATTTTTGCTGCCACAGCACACACAGCACTCTCAGATTTCAAAACCAAAGGGGTATCAAATCCTATAAGGTTTTTAGCATCAAAGAGTGCCACCTCGTCTTTATGGAAACCACCTTCACAGCCTATCACAATAGTATCAATTACGCTATTGCCAATAAAGTTATTTTTTGAAAAATTAAGCATTTTGCTTTGGGGATACGTTGCTAAAAACTGTTCTAAATTTTCTGCCACCTCAAGATTCATCATCTGACTCCGCCCTGACTGCTGAGAAGAATTTAACAGAATTTTTTTCAAGCGTTTAAAGTCAAGTTGAAACGATTTTTGGGAACGTTTACAGTAGATAAATGTTATTTTTTCTACACCCATTTCATTGAGACTTGGTAACACTCTTTCTACATTTTTGGGGTCTATAACACACCAACCTATGTGTAGTGACTGCTTTACTTTCACTTCTAGGGTATTACTCTCTTGCAAGATAAGGTGTACTGATTTTTTATCGATATAGGTGATGAGATAACGATGCAAAAGTCCATCTTCAAGGTTACGCAGATAGAGGGTATCGTCTACCTTATGTCTACGTACTTTAAAAATATAACGATGGTCATCTCCTTCTAAAGAGAGAGAGGTCATCCCTGCTTGTGCATTATAAAGATATAACACCTTTAGCCTTTAAGATCATCAGTACTACCATGATTACTACCAATAAAATTTGAATAATTGAAATTTTAACAAATGCCGATTTCAATGTTTTAAATGTTTCTACATTCTGTAAATTGGCTAGTTTGATAAGTTTATATTTCTTAATCTCTATAAACATCATAATCGCCCAAAGTGCTACCATTATAATAGTACTTAGCTTCCAGCCTAAATCACCTGTAAATACTGCCACAAGTCCTGCAAAAGCAATCATTGTTATGATAGCTTGAAATATCATGGTATAGATAAAACTGGCTTTTTTAAAACCCAATGGATTTTTTGAAGTCATCAAAGGAATAAACAACCCTCCAAATAAAAAGCCTAAAAAGGCCTTAACCAATATACTGTGGGTTGTTAACATTTGTGCTGTTTCCATTTTCATATCCTTGAATCAGTTATATTCTTAAAATGGATTATACTGTAATCAATACAATAAGACGCTAAAGGTTACATATCTTTCAAAAAAAATTAAAAAGGGTTATTTGCTGTATCTATAAGGGTCGTGCATTTTGAACACTTATGTCCAAAGAGAAGATGTATTAAATATTATAAAGTGGGCATTCTTGCCCACGAACATATATTAAAGTCCTGAAATATACTCAGCTACTGCCTTAATCTCTTCATCGCTCAAAGGAGCAGCTTGACCTTTCATAAGCATACCCATACCAGCTACATTTCTTGTACCTGCTTTGTATTCTGCTAACTTACTTTCTAAATCTGATGCCGATTGACCTGCAATAATTTCTGATTTACCAAGTGCTTTTGTTTTACCATCAGCACCATGACATGCCGCACATTTAGCAAATATAGCTTTACCTGTTGCATTATCTGATGCAGTTGCTACGGTCTCTTTTGCTGAATCAACTGCAGTACCTGCTGCTGTAGTGGTAGCTACTGCTGCATCTTTTACGGAATCTACTGCATTTGATGCTGTCTCTTTTGCTGTCTCAGTCGCTGCTGCTGCTCTATCCTTGAGTGCTTGTGCTGCATCTGTTGCTTTTTCTACTGCCGCATCTTTTGCTTCTGTTACTTTTTGAGCTGCTGCTTCTGCTACTTCTGCCACTTTTTCTTTAGCTGAATCCACTACATCTGCTGCGGCAGATTTTGTCGCGTCTACTGCATTCGCTGCTGCCTCTTTTGTAGCTTCTTTTGTTGCTTCTAATGCATTCCCCGCTGTTTGTTTTGCTACTTCAGTCGCTGACGAAGTTGCGTCTGTTACTGCTTTTTTTGCATCTTCTCCACATGCTGTGAATAGTACAGCTGCTGCTGCAAATGAGAGTAATGTTATTTTTGTCATTCTATTTCCTTTGTATTAAATATTACGTATTATACATCATTTTTGTGTGATTATTGTGAAATTTATACTTTTTTTGGATTTTCTAATCGTTCTTTGTCTAAAAACTTCTGCCATAAGGTTGAATCACTCCATTCACTTTTCACTTGATTTGAAAACTTGATATCTTCAAGTTTTATCTCACCCATCAATTTAGAGTGTGCATCTTCTTTAAACCCTTGAGCATACCCTGTCTCTGTCTCATGTACAATGATACTATGTAGTGTAACTTCTCTTTCTCCATTTTGCATATCCGTACACGCTAATATACGCTCAACAATCAGATAAATCACACGAGAAAACTGCTCTGCAGAGGGAGAGACAGGAAGTTCAACCCATCTGTTGGAATATTGCTTCATTGCATGAATATATTGAGGGTCATCTTTAGACCAAAGGGTAATAGCATGATCAAAAGAGTCAATCATCTCTTTAATGCTACGCTTGGTCAATCCAAAATCATACACCATCTGCCCATCGTCAAGATAGTTTGACTCCAAGAGTACTTCTATTTTATAAGAGTGTCCATGTATATTTTCCGAACAGCGTTGTGTCGTACAGTCACGCACTATGTGTGCATTTTCAAATTTAAAAAGTTTTCGTATGAGCATAATATCTCTCTTTCAAAAGGAATAGAATTCCTTTTCAATTCTTCGCACTAAAGTTTTGTCTGTTGACAAGCATTTTAGATAGTTATCTGATTTTAACCAAGCTACCTTAAGGAAAACATTAAGGTATTTGAGGTGCCTCTACTTCTTCACCTAAAAAAGCATAACTTTTCCCTATACGTGCCACAGGTTTAAAAGAGATAGTGAGTTTTTCTTTGTTAGTTATAGCATCATCATCCACAAATATCTCTTCGACATTCAGTACCAGTGGTATAGTAGAACCCCCTCCCAAATCTATCTCTTGGTTAAGTGTACAGTAGTATGCAACGGGTGCAGTGCTGATACGGGGAGGGAAATTTTCATTCTCTATGGTAGTCTCTATATTAAACTGCTCTGCTTCACTCTTGTCATGGCTCAAACCTTTCGATGACAAGTGCATCTTCTCCAAGTCACTCTCTTGCACCATACAAATCGTACATTTTTGATGTTTACGTATATTGGCAAGTGTGTCTTTTTCACTTCCATCTGCTTTATGCCCTACCGAAATAAGCACTGTAGCAGGGCTGGAGGAAAGCCCTATAAAGTAAGAAAAAGGTGCGATATTTACCACCCCCTCATCTTCAGTGACCGCCCATGCGATGGGTCTAGGTATAATGGTTTGTGCCATAAGTTTATAGGTATCATTTACTGTACTCTCTTCATTTAAATTAAAGTGCATCTTTATTTTCCTTTATAAAAATATTTTTTATAATATCCATACTATAACACATAAAATACATAGAAGCCGTATTAAATATAGACTATTGTCATACACTGCTTTCATGCCCAATAGAGGTTTACCATCTATAAAAATGCCTAACTGCACCGCCACAACTATCATAGCCGCTATCACAAAAGAGAGAAAAGAAACCAATAATACCATATACCATGCCCAATGGCTAAACGCATAAATAAAGGTTAGGAAAGCCACAAGCAGTACAATAGCGTGTTGCACTTTCCAAAAACGAGTACACTCTTCCTCTTTATAATGCACCCTTGCAATTTTAAAGTAGATAAAAAGTAACTGTATTGTTATGTATAACGTCATTCTAAACCTTTTTTTGTTAAATTTTTATTTGTCAAATCTCTCTTTAGCCTCTTAAAGGCATCCTCTACATCTTCTTCATCCACATTACTATAAAGGTCGATATAGTAGCTATACATTACTTTAAGTCCTCTTCTTAACTCCATATTTAAAAAACTTTTGGGGAACTGTGAAATATTTTTGCTGTTTGGATTATACGGACTGTTACAGACAATATCTTTTTTATATTTCATACTTAGTTTCAAATCACAGTGTGTATCAAACGTATAGAGTGTGTGAAGTTTCTCACTAAAGCTTTTGTCTATCTCAAATTCATTCAGTGACATACATGCTATAGGGGTAGATAAGTTAGCATCTTTGTGTATCAGGGGTTCACTCTTTTTATTGCACCCCATCAAAAATAATGCTAGCACAATCACTACATTTTTAATCATCTTTTTTTCCACTAAACAACGTTGTGAGACACTTTATACGAAAAGAAACCATTGGCACATTTTGTCTATATTCCTCATATGCCTTAGCAAATTTCTTAGTCACTTCCATCTCTTCAAAAATTATGACCATAAGAATAATAAAAAGCATTTCAAATGGAGCGATACGCATAATAAAAGTAGGACTCCCAAGCAAGAGTGCCCAACCTAAAGGTAACAAAGTCAATCCAAAAAGCATCGGGTGACGCATACAACTATAAATACCCGTCGTGACAAGTGCATTGGTTTCCAATCTTGGTATATCTCCAATACGCCCCTTGGTCAATTCTCTTCCACCATTTGCAGCTGCACGAAATGCCAAAGTG
>JALSPX010000015.1 GCA_026985755.1 Sulfurovum sp.
TGACTATGCCCTGTGGAAGCTATGCCACAGGGTGAGAATCTTAGCTCGTCTAGCAAAGTTTTGAGTGTAGTACAAAACTAGATTAAAATTAACAACACCATCTAAGCATGTAGAGTCATAGTTCTAGCTATTTTAGGACAGGGGTTCAATTCCCCTCACCTCCACCATTTCTAACTGTAAAATTGTTTTGATTTTTTATTATCCCAAATTATGCATTAGAATCGTTTCAAATTCTGTAAAGGCTTAGTGTGTGGATGTTTACAAAGAATTTGAGTTTAACCCAAAGGTTAATCGATGATTCTTTGTGAATGCCCATGTGCTAATGCTTTGCAGAAGATGGATGATTTCTAATGCATATTTTGGGATTATACGATAGTTCATCAAAAAAATGATGTAACTTAAAAAGTGATTATTATCAGACACAAGATACATTCTATAGCTAACTTCATATAGAAGAGCACCTTGTTTTCTACGAATATATAACGATTAATTTAAAAGCATATGGTATACGGGTACCAAAAAAGCATAATTATCATGTTTAAGAATTTTATCTAAAGCATTAAACCAAACATTTGCCATTTTTCGATAGCCTGAATTATTTGGATGAATTCTATCTTGAAAATCTCTACTGTCATAATAGATACCTGCACCATGTTCCATATCTACCAGTACTACATCGTCTCCATCTGCATTACGTTGTCTTACCAAAGATTCAAGATTTTTATTAAAGCTCGAAAAGATAGAATTTGGCTCTCTTGAATTAATAATTTTTGCCACGATGACCTTGACATGAAATTGATAATTTTCTTCAAAATTATCAATTTCATTCAATATGCTTCTTATCCCACCAACACTTGAACTCCAATCATTGGTTCCAAGATGTATAAGAATAATATGTGGTCTATATTTTATCAGCCTATCATAAAATCCTCCAGGAGGTCTATTTGAAAGAGCTACTTCAGTACTCTTTAAGCCTGACCAACCTTCATTATCTATATCAAATGCAGGTCTAATTGCGCTACCTAACTTATGGCTCCCCACAAAATCTACATCATACTTAGCAGCTTTTAGCGCATACCATAGATAATTTCTATATCCACTTTTTAAACTGTCTGGTCTTGGTGAATATTGATCACTAAATGCCCAATCTTCAGTGATTGAATCACCTAATGGCATAATACGTATAGTTTCTGCACTTGCAATACTTATAAATAGCAATGAAGAGAGAAGAAGCAAAAAGTACTTATTCATCAATATCGCCTGGCTGTTTGATACTTATTTTTTTCCATTTAAGACAAGATTTATCATGACCTAACTCACATGCCTTAGTCAAATATTTATCTGCTTTTTCATCATCAGCTGGTATACCATCATTCCCTTGATAGATAGAACCTAATTCATAACATGCCTCTGCTACATTACGCTCACAAGCATCTTCCATTGCTTCTAACACACCTGCAAAACTCACTACAGACAAGCATGAAAGTGCACATATAATTTTCATCATTTTGTTCTCCTGATTTCTCACAATGATTACATTGTCATTAAACCCAAAATATGCAATAGCATTGCCAAAATTTGGGTTAAATTGGACGCATTATACAGAAATTAGCTTAAAAAATCATATGTATCATCCCCCCCCTAAAAATACACTCTATTTGTTTAATTAAATCACTATCTTTTCAATCTTCTCCTGCAAAGCTGTAGTCACTTCATAAGAAATCGTCCCTAATTGTCTCGCAGCATGTTGTGCATCATCCATCATACATATCTCTTTTTTGTTACCCTCTAATGAAATGAAATCCATAGAGATACGCCCTAATATGGGTAGATTTTCTGCTGTGATGTATGGATTGGTACTACTGCTTCTGCACCAGCCATCTCCATAGCCTATATCATAGGTAGAAATCTGCATCTCTTTGGGTGCAACAAAATCACCTCCATACCCTATTCTCTCTCCTTTTTGCAATAAGCGTGTTGCTACTTTTTTTGCATGCAGAGAAAGTACTGGCTTAAGTGCTAGCCTATCAAAAGGTGTAGGCAATTCATTGTACCCATAAGCACCAATACCTACACGTACCAAATCTTCATCAAAACTTTTGCATCTAAGTATGGAGGCTGAGTTATGAGAGTGAAAACGTACACCATGATATCCCAACTCCTTAATCTTCTCTTTGGCAGCTTCAAAATTTTTCTTTTGCCAAAACCACTCTGACCCCATCTCATCTGCACTACGATAGTGAGTCATCACCCCTACAAGATTTAAATTGTGTTGTTTTATTTGTTCTACTGCCAGCGCTATCTCATCTATAGGAATACCATTTCTATGCATCCCTGTATTAACTTTCAACTCCACGCTAGCACCACTTTGTGCCTGTGTGATATCTTCTAGGCTATTGATTGTAAAAGTATAACTCTCATGCTTGATAATCCTATCACCAAGGATAAGAATATGTTCAAAAAATGTCTCTATTTTTTCTGCTTCACTATAAGTTCGTACCACAGCTTGTGTGATGCCATACTCTGATGCAAGCTTTGCCATCAGTACTAGTCCATGCCCGTAGGCATTATCTTTTAAGACAATAGCTATCTTCTCTTTAGAGCCAGTTTTTAGTGCTATTTGGTTAAGATTGTAAAAGAAATTTTCTTTGTTTATTTTTATAAAAGCCATGATTGGGATTATATCCTAAGAATTAGAAATTAGAAATTAGAAATTAGAAATGAAGGTCAAATAATGCGTATTATGCCAGCAGAGTGGGAGAGGCAGCAGTGTGTACTGATGAGTTTTCCACATGAAGATACAGACTGGGCAGAGGGTGGGCTTAATGAAGCACTCTCTGTTTTTATTCGTATAGCCCAAGCCATAGCGTATAAAGAAGCGGTATATATTATCTGCAAAGACAAAAGTCAAATAGCCTCTATGTTCTGCTCTATACGGAACATGACGTTTATAGAGATACCTACCAATGATACATGGATACGTGATTACGGATATATCTCTGTCAAGGAAGATGGTGAAAAGAAACTACTTGACTTTATTTTTGATGGATGGGGAGGTAAATTTGAAGCTTCCCTTGACAATAGTGTCAATACTGTTTTACACCAAAAAGGCTACATGGGGACTACCCCTTTGGAGCAGATAGATTTTGTTTTGGAGGGAGGGTCTTTAGAGAGTGATGGAGAGGGTACGCTTTTGACCACCACAAGGTGTCTATGCAACCCCAATAGAAATGGTGGGCTCAGTAAAAAAGAGCTCGAAGAGAAGCTTCAAAGATACTTGGGAGCAGAGCGTATACTATGGCTTGACCATGGCTACTTATCTGGCGATGATACAGACGCTCACATAGATACACTGGCACGTTTTGTCAATAAAGAGACAATAGTGTATGTCAAATGTGACAACACTAAAGATGAGCATTATGAAGCCCTACAAAACATGGAAACACAACTCCAAAATTTTAGAACCAAAGAGGGGAAACCGTATACATTAATCCCTTTGCCTATGACAGATGCGATTTATAACGACAAACAAGAACGCCTTCCTGCCACCTATGCGAACTTCCTCATCTGTAATGATGCACTCATCTATCCTAGCTATGGTGATAAAAATGATACAATAGTGCATGAGATATTCAAGGAACTCTTTCCCAATAAAGAGATTATCCCTATTCATTGTCTCAAACTCATAGAGCAAGGTGGTAGTCTGCACTGCTCTACTATGCAGGTGGTTTATTGATGAAAGTTGCACTTCTCCAACAACAATATCTTGATACAAAAGTCAAAACAATCAAAGCAAGCAAAGAGAAAATAACCCAAGCGGCAAACAGCGGTGCCGAGCTTATCGTCCTGCAAGAACTACACCAAACAGAGTATTTCTGCCAATGTGAAGATACCTCATTTTTCACCTATGCAAATGACTTTGAAGAAGATGTAGCGTTTTGGTCTAATATAGCCAAGAAGAACAACATTGTTCTTGTTACATCTTTGTTTGAAAAGCGTACTGCGGGACTTTACCACAACACTGCCGTAGTCTTTGAAAAAGATGGTTCAGTCGCTGGTAAATACCGAAAAATGCACATCCCTGATGACCCCGGATTTTATGAAAAATTCTACTTTACCCCTGGAGACTTAGGTTTTGAACCCATACAAACCTCTGTGGGAAAACTCGGCGTACTCATCTGCTGGGATCAATGGTATCCAGAAGCTGCACGTATCATGACACTCAAAGGTGCCGAGATACTCATCTACCCTACTGCCATAGGTTGGTTCGATGAAGACAGTGACGAAGAGAAACAAAGACAGTTAGAGAGCTGGATAACGATACAACGCTCCCATGCCATCGCCAATGCTATACCTGTGGTTAGCTGTAACCGTGTAGGATTTGAGCCCGACCCCTCTGGCGTTTTGAAGGATACACAGTTTTGGGGAAACTCTTTTATCTGCGGGGCACAAGGCGAGATACTCGCCCATGCCAATCATCAAAATGAAGAGATACTCTATGCAAATATAGAGCATAGCCGTACCAAAGAAGTAAGAGATATCTGGCCATTTTTACGTGATAGACGCATAGAAGAATACCATTGCCTTCTTAAGAGATATTGTGACATATAAGGGCAGACACACGGGTTTGCCCCTACGATTTTTCATTTTTCATTTTTCATTTTTCATTTTCCTGCTATAATCCTATCATATATTTATAATAAGGCATAGAAATGTACGACGTAGAAGTAACAATAAAAGGTGCCCCTGTAAAATGGAAACTCCCAGACCCAGCTTTTTATGAAGCACTTGGTTATGATGGCATGAAAGATTTAATGTACCGATTTTATGACGAGATTTATGACAGCGCCATTTCTCACTTTTTTCCTCAAGATGAAGAAGAGTTTGAAAAAGTAAAAGAAAAGAATGCACTCTTTTTTATCGAAATCTGTGGAGGACCTAAAGTCTATAAAGAAGCAGCACATGGAAGTGATTTAAATGAATACATGATACGTCTGCATGATGACTTTTCTATTAACAAAAAAGCAAGGTTTGAATGGCTAGGGTGTATGGAGACAGCACTCAGAGAGACACAAGGTGTTTCACAAGAACTCAAAGATGATTTTTGGGACTACTTAGAGAAATTTTCTAAACTGACTGTCAATACCTTTGATGATGGCTCAGTATTCTACGCATCCTACGAACCCGGAGACATTGTGCCATAACGCAATCCTCCATTTTTCATTTTTCATTTTTCATTTTATCAAACCACCACATAAACGCAAACATAAGCCCTGGTGTCTTAGCGATACTTTCATCATAAATAAATGCTTTTGCTTCTGATACAGGTAAATATATTACCTCTATCTGTTCATCATCGACACCACCACCCTCACTGACTTTCATACGCTCATCTACCTCG
>JALSPX010000016.1 GCA_026985755.1 Sulfurovum sp.
CTCGAAGAACAGAGTGATGAACAATTCTATCTCAAACTTATAGAACTACACCAAACATCATCCCTCACATAGGAAAACATATGACATTACAAAAACTTTTTTTAACTTTTGGAGGGGCAGGTCTTAGCCCCAATGCACCTGGTACTGTAGGTACACTGGCTTCTCTTCCTGTAGGCTTAGCCCTACTCTACTATTTGGGCATGGAGACACTTTTTATGGCAACACTTGCCATCACCATCATAGGTATATTTGAAATCAACAAATACGAAAAAAATACAGGCATGCACGATCAACAGCACATCGTCATAGACGAAGCAGCAGGCATGTGGCTCAGCCTCATGGTAGCCCACTCTACAGCCATTACTATGACGTATCCTTATGCCCAGTGGCTCGCTATTCTCTTCAGCTTCGCTGCATTTAGACTCTTTGACATTTGGAAACCCTCTACCATAGGCTGGATAGACAGAGAACTTAAAGGTGGTATGGGTGTGATGCTTGATGATGTACTAGCAGGTATTGCTGGTGGGTTACTCTCTGCATTGCTTCTCATAGGACTTGAAAAAATCCTTTAGACTGGAACCAAATCTTCTTCTCTTCCTGATAAAATTGGGCACCTCTAATAATTTACCTCAAAAAAAGAGAGGTAATACTTCACTAATACTCTTATGTTATCATTTTGCAAATGCTAATGTAAATAAAAAAGGGAAGATTCATGACAAAAAAACAATTTATGACATTACTGGCACTTGGTAGCTTATGTTTTGTGGGGTGTGGGGATAGCAATAAAAAAAGTTATCTAGCTCCTCAAGAAGAAGATATACAGCTAAAAGTATCATTGGAACGAAACACAACAAGCAAACATCCTCTAGATATTGTTGTCAAGCTAAAAAACTTGTCTGGCAAAACCATCTACTATGAAAACAATATGTTTCCTGAGAATACCAAAAATATGATAAGAAACTTTTTTATTATCATGGAAGATAATATTGAAGTACCATATTCATGGATAAATGCATATCCTATTGCATATACCTTTAATACAATCAAAGCAGGAGAAACACTTGTCAAACATTTTTCAATAGATAAACTTTATAAAGTACATAAAGGTCATCATAATTACAATATCTCAATAAGATATAAAGATATACGGGCAAAAACTACCGATAATAGACCAGAAGCATTTACTGAGAGTGATTATACTACGCTTCTCGAAGAAGAGGGATATTCTAATATACTGCCTCCAGAAGAAGCAACAAGTAAAAACTTTTATATAGAGTCGTCATCACTAGACTTTAATGCAACGATTCATACTATTAGAAAAATGCAACAAAAATAAGGACAAATATAATGATAAAAGCACTATCTAACTATGTATCTATACATCCCCCCCAATTATAGAAATGAAACAAAAAAACAATTGATTTAAATAAAATTACTTTAAAAGGAACATAGATGAAAAAAATATACATTTTGGCACTTGTGCTGTTAAGTTTAACCTTATTAGGTTGTGGAGGTAATCATAATGCCAAGAAGAGTTCAATAGACAATGATATAATGGAATATCATAATCAATTAGAAGATATAAAAAATCTGAATATCAGTATTGAGTATCTTCCTTTAAAACATACTGCACTAAATATATCTGTAAGCATTGCAAATAATACAGACCATGATATCTTACTCCTACATGAGATAAAATCACCTCTTTATTTTTCTGTCATAGAAGATGGTGTTAAAATAAATCATATTGATGCTAATATAGATTTTTTAGAAGGAGGAGAAATAATGAAGCCGGGAACATTTCAATTTTATAATATCGATATTGCAACGTGGTTTTATACCCACAAAGGTACACACAGATATGAGATTACACTAGAACCTATCAATGGATGGAAAAGTAATACTATAGAGTTTGATGCTAAGCTGACCAAAGATGGTGGGAAACCAGAATAATAAATAAAAAAGGAGGTACACAATTTTAAAATACAACAATGATATAAAAATACATAAATAAAAAGGAATACATCATGATAAAAAAACAATTTATGACATTACTGGCACTTGGTAGCTTATGTTTTGTGGGCTGTGGCGATAGTAACAAAAAAAGTTATCTAGCTCCTGATGAAGAGGAGATACATCTAAAAGTATCATTAGAACGAGATAGCAAAAGCAAACACCCCTTAGATATTATTGTCAAGCTAACAAACTTGTCTGACAAAACCGTTTATTATGCAAAGGATTACTTTCCTCATAATACAGCAAATGTTATAAACGACTTTTTTATGGTCAAAGAAGATAATATTGAAGTGCACTATAAATGGATTGAAGCATCTCTTGGAGGGTTTACTTTCACTCCCATAAAATCAGGGAAAACACAAATACATCATTTTTCGATTGATAAACTTTATGAAGTGCATAAAGGCCATCACAATTACAATATTTCTCTTAGGTATCCATGGATAACAGCAAAAAGCACAGATGGGCGGCCAGAAGCATTTACTGAGAGTGATTATACTATTCTTCTCGAAGAAGAGGGGTATTCTGATATACTTCCGCCAAATGAGAGGACAAGTAGAGCAATCAATCTAGATACAAAATCACCTCTAGACTTCAACGCAACTATTCACACTATTAGAAAAATACAATAAAATAAATTAAATTAAAAAAGGACAAATATAATGAAAAAATTACTTACATTATTAATAATTACTACAGCTATGCTCTTTTCGAGTGAGCTACTAGAAGTAGAGCTAGAAGCCAATGCTACCAAAGAGCAACCGCTCCTTATTAAAATGAGTCTTACCAATATATCTAGTAGTGATATCTATGTAGACAAGGAAAGCTTTCCTTTTGATCAATCCGATATTAGTAGAAACATGTTTAAAGTAAAAGAAGATGAGCAAAGTATATTTTATACAGGAATAAAGTCTCGAGGAGAAGCAAAATACAAACTAATTTCTTCAGGGGAAAGTTATAGCATTTATATACCTCTTAGCAAATTCTATTCTGTACGACAAGGAACACATCAATACGACATAGTCTACACGGATACTATTGCAGTAAAATACAAAAATATAGAGAAGCTTACAACTTTAACTTCAAACCACCTTGAGATTGAAACTACTATTGAAACAAAAAATAGACCTAACTATAAAAAATCAAAATCCATAAAATCAACATGTACCTCCAGTCAACGTACTCTTTTGCACAATGATTTATCTAGATCAAGAAATGTAGCACAAAAAGCCACACAACTATTACCTGCTTCAGGGTATAATGATTCATTATACAAAAAATATTTTGGATCACCAAACAGCGGATACCTAAACATTATATATGAAAATTTTAAAAGAATATACAATGCTACACAACATGTAAATATGTCCTGCGAGAGAAGTTGTAGAACTACGACAATGAAGGCCTATGTTCACTCCAATTATTATCAACATAAGATAATTCACATTTGTCCAGCATACTGGACGAAACCGACCAATGAAAGACATGGAATACTCATCCATGAATTGTCACATTTTATAGATGTTGCAGATACCGATGACTTTTTGTATCCAGGATATGGAACTTCTCCAGAAGCTGCAATTAAACTTGCTGAATATAGACCTCATCAAGCAATTCGTGGTGCTTATAATTACGGATATTATGCACAAGAACTCATAAATCACAACAATACTAACAAACCAACAACAACCCCAAGCACAGGAAGCAGTTCTCCTCGTTACTACAACTTCAACAGTCCTAAAAATTCAGAGGGTTGGAGAGCTGGAAACCTTAGAGATGCTTATGGTGGGCCTGTAAATGGTGCATGGTTTTTTCAGGTAAGTTATAATGACCCTCAACTCTATAGCCCAACACTCAATATCAATGCCAATGTCATTAAAAAAATCACTATTAGAATGGCAAATGCATTTAATCCTGCGCAATTCAACTTGCTTCAGGTTTTTTGGAAGGGTTCAGGACAAGGATTCTCTGAAGCCAACAGCCAAGTCATCTCTGTATATAACCATGGCGGATGGGTGACCTACACTATTGATCTGAGTAGAAATCCTAGATGGCAGGGAAATATAGAACAAATCAGAATAGACCCTCTTATTGCAGGAGATGGACACTGGATAGCGATAGACTCTATTAGTCTTACACGATAAAAGTATACAGAAAGCTACATGCTTTCTGTAAGTCTATGCAAGACCCCTACGATTAACTTTTCATATGCTTTGAAATCTTCATTCTCTATTTCTTTACCCGAACGAAACATCTTATGATACTTCTCTAGTGACTTACGTAAATCTTCATCTAACCATTTTGCTTTAAATGAGCGTTGCATTTGCATCTCGACACTGTCTCGTTTGGCGTGAGAACGCTTGGATACTTTTATCGTATAAAAGAGTATACGTCCTAACAAAATATAGGGGAAATTTCTATTTTCCATAGGCCCTATCTGCAAGTACTTTTTGCCCAATGTCTGCCCTAATACCTTTATTTCTGAAAGCTCATCGAAACCAAAATATGCACCAACACCTCCTGCCAATCCACCTATCACCCCACCTAGTAATAGCGTATGCCCTAAAAAAAGTAAATCTATACCTGCTCCAGCAACTGCTCCAGATGAGGCACCTGTAATCATAAGCTCTTTGCGTGTCAGACCAAAAACAGATGCCGTCTCTTCAGAAAAAAGATCCATCCCCTCAAAGGTTAAGTTCTCTTGCTTCATCTCTAATTGATGATGATTCCATACTCTTTCTAGTTTTTCTTGGGTCTGATATTCTAGCTTTCTAAGTCTATTTTTATAGTTGTGTTCTATTTTTTCTTTCTCTTCTTTGCTAGACGATTCAGACTCAAAAGCCAATGTCTCCACAAGCGTTGTAGCGTCATATATCAACTGTGAAATAAGCGATGCTGAACGCGCAAGCATCTGTTCATGGTACGATTCTAGTAATCTTATAGATGCCTTGACTGGTTCAATCCACTCCTCTTTTAGCTGTGCCATACTTTCGAGTATTTTTAGATGCTGTTCCAAGCTTACCTGCATAGGATTAAAGGTACGTACCATCTTGAAATAGTGTGCTAATGCTCTCTTCCACTCTGCACTATAGTCAGAGTCATCTATGTGGTTAATCAGTGCCATAGAAGGTTGTCCTGTCCAGCGTAATACTTCCATCTCAGCCTCATACTCTTTACCATAAGGCTTGGAGCCATCAACCACATAGATAATACCAGCACCTTCCATAATGGGTTCTAAAAGTTGCACCTCATCATTAAAACGTGGATCATCTTTATGTGCTTGAATAAACCTATCTACCACTTCATGTTTTTGATCAGCAGCGACATCATGCTTTTCAAGCCAAGCCAAAACATGTCTCGCACGTTGAAAC
>JALSPX010000017.1 GCA_026985755.1 Sulfurovum sp.
TTTGTGTGGATGAGTATATGGGACAAACAGTTCTTCTGTAACTGTGTGCTTTTGTTTGTAGTATGTATGAGGTTTAAAGAAGTGATACCATAGGTATCTGATAAGTAGAATAATATAGTGCAATACAGTCTCCAAATAGGTACGATTATAAGGAGAATTTGATTTACAACAACATTTTTTCCAACGCTTCCACACTTCCTTTTATTACATTGTCAAACTGAGAGTTATTAAAGGTTGTTTGTCTTTTTGCAAGGCGTGCAGTATTGATTGATATTTTGTCACTAAGCATTTTTTTATCGTAGATGCCATCTAAATAGGCTAAAGTTTCCTTGATACCTATAGATTTCATAGAATTTGGTGCACGGGTATATTTTTTTTCTAATCTGCATATTTCATCAATCAATCCATCATTCAACATCATAGTTGTACGCAGTGATATTCTCTCTCTAAGCATAGCCTTGTCCCAAACGATTTGATAGATGGGCAGAGGTTCTATGATGGCAGGTACAGGGGGGTTTTCACGAAAATATTGTGTAGGGGTAAGAGAAGTTTCAAAATAGATATTGAGTGCTTTTTCTATGCGGTAGGTATCTTCAGGTTCTATATGTGCCATATACGTATTGTCAATAGCGTAAAGCATTTCGTATGCCTGCTTGACATCAAGCAGACACTGTTGTGTTTTTTTTCTGTTTTTCTGACTGATTGAAGGTAAGTTTGATATCCCATCAATCAGCATTTTTAGATAAAAACTAGTTCCGCCTACGATGATGAGATTTTTATTGTCATGTAAACATTGATTGTATACTTCATGATAAAGTGTAATAAAGGTCGTCACATCAAAGTTTTCATGAGGATAGAGGTAGTCTAATCCAAAATGTTGTATCCCTTGACGCTCTTTTATTGTAGGTTTAGCTGAGACAATATCTATCTCTTTATACACAGAGAGAGAATCTAAAGAGAGAATATGTGCATTGATATGCTGTGCAACTTTGATGGCGAGAGATGTCTTGCCAGAGGCAGTAGCACCTATAAGGGCGAGTTGTTTAAAATTATGCATATGTAATCATAGCATAACAACAAAAAAGGTAAAATAACTTTTAATAGGAAAAAAGGGAATATATGAATTTATTTGATAAACATAACCGTTTTAATATCGCTAATTTAGTAACGTATCTCAATGTTGCACTGGGTATCATGGCTATTTACTTTATTGTAAAAGGTGATTTCTTTACTGCAATTATTTTGGCATGGATTGCGGGAGCATGCGATATTATAGATGGCAAGCTAGCAAGAAAATATGGACTCTCTACCGAATATGGTATTCAACTAGACTCTTTTGCTGATTTTCTCTCTTTTGTGGTGATGCCACCTTTTTTACTTTTTTACGCACTTAAAACCAGTATGACTAATGGTTGGGAAGAATTGATAGTTGGTTTGGTTTTTGTAGGGTATATTATCGCAGGACTTAGACGACTGATAGAGTTTAACCTTAAAGTTGAAGAGGGTGAAGTTGCTAAGTATTTTGAAGGTGTGCCTACACCACTTGGTGCGATACTCTTATGGATTCTCTATTTACTCTTTTCATATACGCTTATTGATTCTATATGGATGATTACAGTATTGGTCATAGCTATCGCATGGTCATTGAATTCTAAATTGAAAATTCCACATCCCTAGTAAATGAGAAATGAGAAATGAGAAATGAGCAATTAGAGGAAGGTAGGAGTCTAAAAAAACTTCTATCAGATTTTTCTGAATTGGTTATGTTTAAGCACTCTGTGTTCTCTTTGCCTTTTATTTTTATAGCGATGATGGTGGCTTCATATCATGAGAACAGTTCTGGCTGGTTTGGGTGGAGGCTTCTTTTTTTAGGTGTGTTAGCGGCAGTGAGTGCACGTAATTTTGCAATGGGAGTTAATCGCTATTTTGATAGAGACATAGATATATTAAATCCACGTACTAAGGAGAGACCCTCTGTAGACGGTAGAGTCTCTAAGGTACAGATGTTGGTATTTATCGTTTTGAATGCATTGCTGTTTATTCTGGTGGCATATTTCATAAATACATTGGCACTACAACTCTCAGTACCTATTCTCTTTGTTTTGGCGGCATATACGCTTTTTAAACGTTTTTCATCCTTGGCTCACCTTGTATTAGGGGTGAGCTTAGGTTTAGCGCCTATTGCGGGAGTGGTGGCAGTCTCTGGCGAGATCACACTGTGGTCACTCTATCTTGCACTTGGTGTTATGTTTTGGGTTGCAGGTTTTGATTTGCTTTATTCTTTGCAAGATATGGCGTTTGACAAAGCCAATAATCTTCACTCTATCCCCTCGGTGTTTGGTGCGAAAAAAACCATGTGGATATCAAAACTTTTTCATACCCTTGCACTCTTATTTTGGGTACTCTTTGTGGGGAGTGCAGGCTTAGGTATTTGGGCATATATAGCAGTATTACTCTCTGTATGTATGTTGGGCTATGAACATTATTTGGTCGAGAAAGATTTTACAAAAATTGATAAGGCATTTTTTACGGTCAATGGATATTTAGGATTTATGTTTATATTTTTTATTATTCTTGAGGTATTTTAGGTGCAAGATATTCCAGCTATTATTTTTGTTTTACTTTTTTTCTTGGTACTTGTACTCATTTTTTTGCATAGAAGCAATAAAAAATATGCGGATAAAATTTCTGTATTAGAGCAAGCGGTAGAATTAAAGTCAGAATCTCTCTCTTCCATGAAAGAGATATATGCTGCATCTCAAAGAGTGCTCGAACAATCAGAGTTGCAACAAAAAGAGATAGAGAACAAAGAGCATCTCATTTTAACACTTAAAAAGACAAAGTCAAATTTAGAAAACAGTATCCAAAAAGAGCAACAAGAGAGAAGATTATTAGAAAAATCACACGAGAATATTATACAAGAGGTGACACAAAAGATAGTTTGTTTGGAAGAGGAGATTGCTAAAAAAGAGAGTGTAGTAAACGAACTAAAACAGACACATAAAAAGGTAACACAAATAGCAGAAGTGACTCGTATAGGTTTGAAACATGAGATAGCAGAGCTCAATGATACAGTGGTACTCTTAAAAGAGACATATGAGGATGCACTCCATATCAAAGAAGAGGAAAAAAATGTTTTATTTCAACGCATTCAAGAACAAGAACATCAAATCTCTCAACTCAAAGAGATGCATAAAGAGAGTGAACGAAAAAGCAAAGAAGAACACTTTATACTCTCTCAAGCCATAGATGAAAAAGAGAACCTACTCAAAGAAAAACAAGAAGCATATGAGATACTTGATACTAAAGCAAAAGAGAAAGCAAAAGAGAACACTGTTTTATCTCAAAAAATTGACACGCTTGTGGTGCAACATGAAGATGCAAAAGCATACTTAAAGAAGCGTATCAGTGTGCAAGAAGAGACTATTGCAACACTTGAAGAGAGTCATGACAAAATGTTACAGGAGTGGGATAGAGAAAAAGCACGACACGCAGAGATGCTTCAAACCAAAGAGAGTGAAATTGTATCAGCCAATAGCAAGTACGATGATATGCTTTTACATTTACAAAAATCTCAAGAAACGTATGCGTTAAAAATAAAAGAAAAGGAAAAAGAAAAAGAAAAAAGCATAGCAAAACTTGAAGAGATAAAAATAGAAACGGTAAAAAAAATATCTAAACTTGAGCAAGAAATTGGGGAAAAAGATCAAGAGATTACAACACTAAAAGAAGAAGAATCCAGACGTTTTAAAGCGCAAGAAAAGCAGTTTAAGGAGATTCAAAAAGCGTTAAATGAATCACAAGCGTTACTTGAAAAAAATATCATAGAAAAAGAAATGCTTGTTTTAAGACACGAAGAGAGTAGTGCAAAATATGAAGAGAAGATAGAACTTTTAGAGGAAGATCTTAAAAGTAAAGAAGCGTATTTCGTATCTCAAAAAGAGGACTATTTACAAACAATAGAAGGATTGTCTCAAAAAGTAGAAGCGAGCAATAAAGTATTGTCAGAAAAAAATGCAAGCATTATGGAATATCAGAAAAAGTATCAAAGTATTGAAGAGATACATGAAAAAGAGCATGAAAAGATAGAAAAATTAAAACATCCATCTGCTGAAAAAGAGGAGCATAAAGTTGCATTAGAAGATGAACTATTAGATACCCAAAAAAATTTAAGAAAGCTAGCCGCATTGCAAGAACTCAAAGAGATTAGTATGGTTAAAACAGATGTGATGAAACATATCAAAGAGGGGATGAGTAGAGAGGATATTGCTAAAAAATTTGGTATCCCTTTAAAGCGTGTGGATCTCATTATTAAATTTGATCAAATAAAAAAAGAAAAGCCCATGTAGTGCTTGAAAAGTAAAGCTATTTTAGCTATACTTTCGCTCTAAATATCGCTACTACATTTTAAATGTGCACTCATAGCTCAGCTGGATAGAGCATCGGTTTGCGGTACCGAAGGTCTCAGGTTCGAATCCTGATGGGTGTACCATATTAATCCCACTTATGTTACGATAGTGTGTATGGTCAATTTTAATAGACAATTCTAATCAATAACGTAATTCCACCTCAATCAAAAAAGATACGTAATAATTGGAAATAGTCGCTTTTGACTTTTTTGTGACAAAAATTTATTATTCTCATCAGAATAATTTTAAAGAGGTAGGGTAAAATGTTAAAGAAGTTTCTAATTGTATGTAGTATGGTATTGGCTATTGTTGTGACACCTGTTGTAGCTGGGCACGGTTCAAATGATAATCGTGGTTCCAAAGGATCTCATGGGTCACATGGCTCAAAAGGAAGTCATGGATCTAAAGGCTCTCATGGCAGTAGTGACAATGACTGTGAAAGCTATACAAAAAAATCTGTCAAAGCCTATGCAAAGTATATAAAATATTCCAAAAAATATACAGACTGTCAAAAACAAGATAATTGCCAAAAAAATCACATGGTTCTAATGGAAAGCACAAATCTAAAGATTATCACGGGAAGCATGGCTCAAAAGATTCACATGGGAGTAAGTCTAAAAATTGTAAAAAATACAAAAAAAAAGCAGACAAAGCGTATAAAATAGATAATTACTCGTATTATGATACTAATTATATGTATTTTTGGTTCAATACTAAATATTTATAACTCCCTCCAAATACTTCACCGCCTCACCACTTATCTCAACTCTTTCACCTCTGAGTTTACATCGCACCTCACCACCACGATTTGACAACTGTTTAGCAAAAAACTCATCTTTTTCTAACTCACTTTGCCAATAACTCACCAACTGCGTAAAAGCAGAACCTGTCACTGGGTCTTCATCTACGCCTAGATTTGGAGCAAAAAAACGGGTTACAAAGTCATATTTCTTACTTTTAGATGTAAT
>JALSPX010000018.1 GCA_026985755.1 Sulfurovum sp.
TCGTTAAATCTCCACTATTATCTATCAGATAGCTTGCCTTCTTACGTTTCTCTTCAATATCTTGTTGAAGGGCAATACGTAAATGTGCTTCTTTTTCATTATACCCATTTCTTTGCATCAATCTTTTTAATTGTGTCTCTTTAGGCGTATAGACCACCAAAGATCTCTCTATAGGATATCGGTTGCTTTCAAAAAATAGAGGGATATCGATCAAATATGGTTTTTTCAACTTATCTTCTTTATCTGACGCTGTTTCAATTTCAGTAAAAATAAGGGGATGCAAAAATGACTCCAAGCGCGCTCTTTTTTTCTCATCTGAAAAAACCAAAGCACCTAATTTTTGTCTATCTACTTTTTGTGCGCTTACAAGCTCTTTCCCAAACATTATTTCTATCTTTTTGTACTCAGCATCTAAAATATCATGTGCAATACTATCTGCATCGATTACTTTAAAGCCCTGCTTTACAAACCATTTGGCTACAGAGCTTTTCCCTGTTGCAATACTCCCTGTTAAAGCAATAGCATACTCAAATGCCATCTGACATTACCATTTTCTAAATGATTTTAATTGCATGGCATCATATCCATAGATATCATTTCTAAATTGCAACACACCTTTATAATCTACCCATGCTGTTAAATAGATAACATCGATGGGTACTTTTTCTTGTAATGAGACATGCTTCTTTGTTTTTCCTTTAAGGAGTTTTTTTGATGCTTCAAAATTTATATTTGGATTGAAACTGGCAAAAGTTTTGAGTAACTCTCTAGGTTTTTGCAAACGAATACAACCATGGGAAAAAGCTCTTTTTCTTCTATTGAAAAGCTTTTTAGTTGGGGTATCGTGCATATAGACAGAATATTTATTGGGAAACAAAAATTTGACTTTGCCCAATGCATTATGAGGTCCAGGTAATTGTGCGAAACGAAAAGGAACCGTTTTACTATATAAGTATTCTTTCCAATCTACACTTCTAGGATTTATTTTTTGGGCATCTTGCCCCCATCCTGACCTAATTTCAATTCCTTTTTTTGCCATAGCATTTGAATCTCTTAACAACTTTGGAATCATCTCTTTTTGAATAATACTTGTTGGCAAATTCCAATAAGGGTTGAGTACGATCGTTTTTACTGTATTTGAAAAAATAGGTGTAGGATTTTTGGGTTTTCCAACAATCGTTCGGATACTTTGTCTTAATTTGCCATCTTCTTCAAAAGAGAGCATAAAGTCAGGTATATTGATAATAATATGACGCTTACTATCCACGCCTCTTAGCCACTTGATACGATCCAAGTTCAGCAAAATGGTCGTAATACGCTCATCTACAGTTTTATTGAGTAATTTTAATGTTTCAGCACCGATATTCCCGTCTGCAACAACACCATTACGTTTTTGAAAACGTTTCACAGCTTTTTGCAAACACCTATCATAGATATCTGTCTCTTTACTCTCTTTACAGCCTTTATAGTCTCCTACAAGACGTAATCTTTCACGAAGAAGTGGGACACTCCTGTGTCGTTTTCCTTTCCTTAGCTTCTTACCTAAAACTATACGGCTCCAGCCACCGTTTGCTTTGATTTTTCTATATTTTATAAGCTCTTTTTGCAAGGCTTTATAGTGATACTTGTGAGGAACTTCCTGCTGTAGTTGCTTCTTTAGACTGGCCCCCAAAGCTACTTTCTCTAATACACTAATCGCATCCATATGTGGTCGATGAAGTACCCATTCTGTGCGCACATCATTCACCATAAGATTTGAAATCCGTGCATTAAATGCACCCCAGTTTATACTTCCTAAATAGGCATAATTGGTATACGCTTCATAGAGTTGCGATATTTTAAATTCTAAATCAATTTTTTCAACCATACTTGCGTTTGAAGCATATAAATTTTCCGCTTTGTCTCTGAGTGTCAATGCACTTTGATAAAGTTTGCCTGAAGTATCCAACGTTTTATCATTTTTAATATAATCAAATAATTCTTTTGCTGCAGAAGACAAACCCTTTTCATGCATCCATACAGGTACAAAAAAGAGTTGCGTATAGAGTTTTCTTAAAAAACTCTCTTTTTTTTCTGCTTGCAAAGAGTTCATGATAATATCTGAAGCATACTCTTCATATCTTGACTCAGCTGCTGATAAAACCATCGTATACATTGCTGACACAGTCAAAAGTGTCAGTATCATTTGACGTAAAATTTTACTTAATTGCATCTTCTTTCCATATGATTATTCTTTTTTATTCCCGTGAGTATAGCGTAAAATTATCTTAGTAGTGCTAAAATGATTCTTATGTATTTTAATTTTGGCTCACCTTTTTATTTATTGTTATTACTCTTAGTGCCTTGTTTTTTTGTTTGTAACGTGTATACAAAAATATATTACTTTCCAAAACTCTCATGGATACACAGACAAAGTCCACTGTTTTCATGGGAACCTTGGCTCAAGATGTTGCTTTATACGCTTATGGTCATTGCCCTTGCCAAACCTTTTGTCTATGATGCCCAAAATACCAATAACAAAAAAGGGCGTGACCTCATCTTGACACTTGATGCCTCTGGTTCTATGGGACAAAGAGGTTTTGACAGCAAAAATAGAATGCAAAACAAATATGACATCAACATCGCCCTTGCACAAGACTTCATCAAAAAACGTCATGATGACAATATGGGAGTAGTCATTTTTGGTACTTTTGCCTACACAGCTTCTCCTCTTACCTATGATTTAGAATCTCTCTCCTATTTGCTTGCGATGACCAATGTGGGCATTGCTGGGGAGAGTACGGCTATTGGCGATGCGATTATGCAATCCTTACGTACACTCTCCTACGGTAAAGCAAAAAACAAGGCGATTATCTTACTCACCGATGGTTACCACAATGCAGGGAGTACCTCACCCAAACAAGCTGTGAAAAAAGCCAAAGCACTAGGCATAAAAATCTATACCATTGGTATTGGTAGGAAATCAGACTATGATGTAAACCTACTCTCTACCATCTCTAAAGAGACAGGTGCAAAGTCCTATTCGGCTGTATCGGCAGAAGCTTTAGAAAAGATTTATGAAGAAATTAATACTCTAGAGCCCTCTGCCATACGAAGCGAGAACTACCTCAACCAACGTCTACTTATAAGCTTACCCTTGGGTATTGTCGTCATTCTCCTGTTATTTTGGGTACTTTTAGAGATAAAGCATAAAGATATTGAGGAAACCGCATGACTTTTTTAAACCCTCTTTTGTTATGGCTTTTACTACCTCTTGTGTTGCTTTTTTGGCGAAGTACCTCTACGCTTGTAGTGCGGGTACATCTCATCATTTTGGCACTGCTAATACTCAGCCTTGCACGCCCTGCACAAAAAGAGGCGTGGCAAGAGGCAAGCATAGAGGCAAAAGATATCATCATCGCTTTAGATGTCTCCTACTCCATGCGTGCCACCGACCTTAGCCCTACGCGTTATGATTTTGCCAAAAAAACCATCAAGGCACTTTTGGCACAAAACCCCAGTGACAATATTATGCTTATCGCCTTTACGACTAACCCCTTACTACTCTCTCCCCCTACCACTGACCACACGCTTATTAATGTGGCATTAGAGAGCTTGAACCCTCAGTATATTCTCACCAAAGGTACTTCACTTAAACATCTCTTTACAAAACTGTCAACCCTCTCTTTGTCACATAAAAATCTCATACTTATGACCGATGGAGGGGAAGAGAGCGATGTGGACTCACTAAGTCATCTATTGCAAAAGGGGGACCTCTCTTTAATTATCCTTGCTTTAGGCAGCAAAAGTGGTACAACCATAAGAGATACAGAAGGCAAAATACTCAAAGACAAAAATGGCAACCTCGTCATTTCACGCATCAACCCCTTGCTCACAAAACTTGCTACTTCTGTAAGAGGGAGTTATCTTGATGCCTTATCTACACCGCAAGTTACAGCAGAAGCTTTAAGTAATCTCTTGCAAGTACAGGTACACAAGGCACAGCAGATACAAAAAAAGCAACACCATTATAAAGAGTTATATGCCTATCCTCTGGCATTGGCGTTGCTTTTGTTTCTCCTTTTGCATACGCGTGGAGTAAAATACCTCTTTTTGTTATTTGCACTACTGGGCATACAAGCAGAAGCCTCTTTGCTTGATAACTATCATCTCCGCAATGCCTACAGCCTTTATGCCCAAAAAGCCTACTCTCAAGCGTTGCAAGAGCTCAAAAAAATAGAAAATCCCTCCTTGCAAAGCCAATGGGCCATGGCAAACAGCTATTACAAGCAAGAGAGATATAAAAAAGCGATTGAGGTATATCACTCAATTCACAGCACTTCACCAATAGTCAAACAACAACTTTATTACAACATTGCCACAGCATACAGCAAACTCCAAGCGTATGATAAAGCCAAGATATACTATACTAAAACATTACAATTGGGCAAAGAGGATGATGCGATGTATAACCTAGCGTGCATTGTTTTACTCCATGATAAAAAAAAGGTTGCTTTGGGCATGGCACATCCTAAATCACAAGGTGCCAATGCCACCAAAAGTACACCCCAAGAGAATAAAGAGAGAAAGAACAAAGACAATGAAGAGCAATCTAGCTCTGCGTCTAGTAGTAACGGGGCACAAAAGAGACAAAAAAGCAAAGAGAATGAGAGAAAAACAACACTGATGCAAGACATAAATCAAAAAAAGCAACCCCTAGGTTCTAAGACCTATGAACTCATCAACAAAGGATACATCCATGAAACACAACCTTGGTAGCCTTTTGGGCATAGTGCTTTTAATGGGCTTTGTCTCCTCTCTTTTTGCAGAAGAGTTTGCTTACAAGATAGAGGCAAACAAACAGGAGATGTATCTCAAAGAGGGAATTTTACTCACGGTAGATTTGAACCAAACAGACCCTAAAAACATTTTACTCTTTCAGTTTGAAGTCAATAAAAGTGATGACTTTGCTATCTACCCACTCTATGCCAAACATGATGATACACCCCATGCCACCAGCTTACATGAAAGCTATCTTGTCTACCCGCTCAAAACAGGAAATCTCAATCTTACCTTTTCATGTATCAAACGTGTGACCAGTGACCTCAAAATGAAACACTTTGCCTCAGGAGACAGAGATGACTTCAAAAAGCTGGAAACCAAAGATGTACCCATCGTTTTGCCTCCTGTAAAACTGCATGTCAAACCCCTGCCACCAAGTACACAGCTTGTGGGTGACTTTCACCTGACTACCAAGGTACAAACTCATGAAGCAGAAGCCTATGCACCCATCGCCATGCGAATAGAGATAGAAGGAAAAGGCTACCCTCCTATACTTCATTCCCTCTATTCTAAAAGTAAAAACTATACCCTCTTTAGCCAAGCACCTGAAGTCAAAAAAAACATTACTAAAACAGGTATTGACTACAATGTTACCTATGTTATGGCATTTTCTGCGAACAAAGACTTTACCCTACCTAAACTCACACTTCATGCCTTTAATCCTGAGACACAGCAACCCTACACACTCACGATAAAGGCACACAATTTTCATATCAATGCTGTCAATCAAAATAGACTGATTGATGCACAAAACAAACCCAAAAAGCTTGTAGAAGATTGGTCATGGCTTAAAAATTTATTATCCTACTTCACTGTATTTGCTGCAGGATGGCTCAGTGCTTTAGCCTTTAAATGGCAAAAGCCTCGCATCGTTGATAGGCAAGATCCTCTTGTGGGAAAAGTGATACAATGCAAAGAGCCAAAAGTACTTTTACAACTTCTCATCGCACAAGAAGACAAACGCTTTGCACAAAGTATAGAGAAGCTTGAAAGTGCACTCTATGGAAATACAACATTCAACCTCAAAACGATGAAACAAGAGATATTGGAGATACTACAATGAACACAAAAATAAACACCCTTAAACAGGAACTCAACAAAGTCATCATAGGACAGGAAATGATGATAGAGGGTCTACTTATTGGACTACTCTGTGATGGACATATTTTAGTAGAAGGTGTGCCAGGGCTTGCGAAGACCACAACAATTAATGCACTCTCTAAAGCCTTGGGGCTTGAGAGTAAACGTATTCAGTTTACGCCTGACCTCTTGCCTTCTGACATCATTGGTGCGCAGATTTATAACCCCAATGACCATAGTTTTTCTGTCAAAAAAGGCCCGCTCTTTACCAACCTTTTACTTGCAGATGAAATCAACCGTGCCCCTGCCAAAGTGCAGTCAGCACTACTTGAAGTCATGCAGGAGCGTCAAGTAACCATCGCAGAAGAGACCTTTAAACTTGAAAGCCCATTTTTGGTCATGGCAACACAAAACCCCATAGAACAAGAGGGCGTCTATGCCTTACCCGAAGCCCAGCTTGACCGTTTTATGATGAAACTTATTGTCACTCACAACTCCGAGGAGGAGGAAGTAGAAATTATGCGTAAAGCCGCAAACAAAAGTTTTGCTCAAATAGAAACAGTACTTACGATAGAAGATTTACATACCTTACAAAAAGAGCTAAAAGATATCCACATTGATGAAGAGCTAGAACGCTATATTGTTCAACTCATTACAGCCACACGAGAACCTACACGTTTTGGCTTAGAGGAGCATGTAGCATCCATAATGTTTGGGGCAAGCCCTAGAGCCTCTATAGACCTCTATAAAGCCAGCCGTGCCCAAGCCTTTTTAAAAGGTAAAACATTTGTAAGCCCCTCTGACATCGCTGATGTCATTCATAAAGTCTTGCGTCATCGTATTGTACTCAGCTATGAAGCACGTTCCCAAGGCATAAATAGTGATGAAATTATCACGGCTATTGTTGAAACTTTGGCCGTGCCATGATAGTTACGGAAATACAATGAACCCTGCATTCAAAGCCCTGCAACTCAAAGCTAGACATCAGGTATACACACTCCTTGCAGGACAAAACCTCTCCTCTTTACATGGTGAGGGATATGACTTTGCTGAACTTCGTGAGTACCAAATAGGTGATGATATCCGTAAAATAAACTGGATGATCTCTGCAAAACTTCAAAAACCCTATATTAAGACCTTTCATGCCAATCGTGAACTCTCAGTCGTTGTCGCTGCATTGATGGATTCTAGCCTCTATTTTGGCTCAGGAAATGCCAAACAAAAGAAGCTCACCGAAGTCGCTACACTCTTGGGCTATGCCACGCAACAACAAAATGATCTCTTTACAGGGCTATGCTACACACAGACACAAACCCACACCACACCACCCACCAAACAGCTCTACCACATAGAGGGCTTTTGTCAAACACTCTTTGAATTGCCCCTGCTTGGTACTTCTATAGAGACAACAAAAGCGACACAAGATATATTCAAACGCATACAAAGACCCTCTTTACTTTTTGTCTTGGGTGATTTTTTAGAAGAGATAGACCTCTCCTTGCTTGCACAAAAACATGAAGTCATCGTGATTATCATCCGAGACCGTACAGAAGAGTCTCCCAAGGCACTGGGGGAAGTTACCCTCGTAAATCCCAAAGAGAATAACAAAATGAAAACCTATTTTGGAAAAAGAAACATCCAAAAGTACCTCAGCAAACTCCACGCACATGACAAAAAGCTCAGCACTCACTTTTCACAGCATGATATACGCTATGTCAAAGTATTTACAGATGAGGAAGTACTGAGGAAATTGATGGGGCTGTTTATCTAATTTATTGGCAGAGCAGTTGCCCTATACTTGAGATAGTTTCTTTCATGGAATATTTTAGACTAGAAAGAGAGATATAAAGTTTTCTGTGTCACCTCACACCTTTATCTACAAGTATCTAGCATAGATTGAAATGCTTCTATGCTAGGCCTACTTTGCTGTATTTGTAGGCTGTGGGTTGGGTGTATTTTGTGGTGCTACAGTAGTTACAGGTTGAGATGGAGAAGGTTGTGCCACAGTAGTCTTACTCGGTACTGCTGGTACGGTTTGAAGACTTTTTGGCTGATACGCTTTTAGGGCAGGCATAGTTTTACTAGGTATATGCTGTGTAGGCACTTTTTGAGTCTGCCCTTGTGCTACATTAACTTGCTTTAAAGATGCAATAGACTCATCAATATTTTTATCATTCATCTCTTTTGCCGTACTTATAAGCTGGTATTCTTCTTCAAAATTTAGTGCACTCCCTGAAGAATTAAGCTTTTCTCTTTTGTAATTAGCTATACATTCTCGCGTGCCACTACCGATGACACCATCAACCTTATCATGGTAAAATCCATGGATTTTAAGTGCAGTTTGAATTTTTTTACCTTTTGTCTTATCGTCACTTCCTGAGGCAATAAGTGTCCTGTCAAATGTAAAAAGTCTACCGAGATATATAAGTGTATCTTTTATTTGAGGCAAAAGCGAAGCACTATCAGAGATGCCGTAAGCAATATTCATAGACTTTATAGCTGATCTTGTCTCAAAAGAATTCACTTCTCCATCTATCCTACCTTTGTAAAAGCCTAGACTGGTAAGTGCTTTTTGTATATACTTTTCATCAGTCATTTTTGGAGCAATTACAACAGGCTTCCTTGTTCTTCTTTTTGTTCTTTTCTTTGCTCTGTGTCTTGATCTTTTACGATGTGTTTTTTGTCCTGAACTTCCATAATAAATCTCATCACCTAGTCTTGCACCTGCTGCATTACTTGTTTGATCCACAACATTATATAAAGCATGGTCCAGAAGAGATGCTTGACTACCTGTAGTAAAAAGAAATACCCCAAGTAGTGCAAAAGTCGATATTTTTATATTCATAACTATACTCCTTTGTATTTTTAAAATCTATTTCATGTGTTGAAAAGATTACCTAACACTAATAACGACTCCAATAATTGTGACCACTTTTATATGAGTGTGCGGCTGGTTTACCTACATGGTCATTTGCTGGTATACACCCAGTTAGCATAGACATTGTTACGATTGCAAATATTAATACAAATATACTTTTCATTTTTAGCATAATTTTCCCCTACATTAAATTTATATTTATATTATAGCTTTTGGATTATTAAATTTACTTAACTTTTATGCTTAATTTTTGAAATTTATCACATTTTATATCAATCTATACTTTGTCTAATTTAAGCCCAAATTTAAATTCGCACCTTTTTACTTATTTTATCTCTTACAAAAACAATGATAGTCCCCTATGTCCCTATCCCTAAATTATGCCTATCTATCTTCTTCTGGTAAACATATCTCACATAAAAGTTTCTCATTAAGCATACCTCCATCATAAATAAAATCAAAAAAGCATTCAATAATTTTACGTTGTAGCAAGTCTTCTTTTCCTTTTTTACATCTATGGCAAAGTCTTATATTCAATAACCAAATTTTTAATCTCTTCTTCTATTTCAGGGTATTCTTTAAATATTGGGTTAACTACATCTAAAACAATCTTGGCAGTTATCCTATATACTTCTTGGGTCACTTCTTGTTCGAGAGTACTTTTTTTCTCCAAATCTTTTTTTGATATTACATTGGGCATTAATTGAGCCAATTGCTCATAAGTTCTATATGCCCTATATGCAACATATCTAGCTTTATTAATATCCATTAATTATGTCCTCTACACAAACAACAAAAACGCAAACACAATAAACAAGATAAAATGCAAGAATCCCTCAAGGACATTGGTTTCTCCGTCACTGAAGTTGACAATGCTTAGTAAAAGTGTCAATCCTAACATCATGCCTTGAATCGGGGTAAGAGAGAGGTTGAGTTCTAAGCCGTAGTATCTTGATACCAATATTACCGCTGGAATTGTCAGCAAAATAGTTGCCAACGATGCACCCAAAGCGATGTTAATGACTGTTTGCATACGGTTGTCTACTGCTGCACGTACTGCGGTAATGAGCTCAGGGGCAGCAGAGATGACTGCCACACCCACCGCACCAATAGCAAGTGGCATTTTAAAGGTCTCCAAGGTATTTCCCATAAATACAGAGAGTATCTCTGCAAGTACTCCTATTAGGACGATAGATGCTACCAAAATCGAAGCATGATACCATGCATTTATCTCTGCATGAGGCTCACAGTGTCCTGAGGCATCACATACCTCATCCTCATCTACCTTGTGCTCAAAGAAGTACTTGTGTGACGTAAGCTGAATACGTGTAAACACCACATAGAGTAATACAAACATTATCACATTGAACATCATAAACATATCATGATGTGCCATATCTATAAAATGAGGCATAACCATGGCTATACCAATAGCGACCAATAACATAGCCAAATAGGAATTGGATGAATCGACATTATAGGGTTGCTCCCCATACTTGATACCTCCTATAATCGCCGCAAGTCCCAAAAGCCCATTGATATCGAGCATAATCGCTGAGTAGATGGTATCACGTGCGAGTACAGGACTCTGGGCGTGCATCATCATGATGACAATGATGACAATCTCGACAACTACCGCAGAGATTGTTAGTATCAGCGTACCATAGGGCTCGCCAAACTTCTCTGCAAGCATCTCTGCATGATGGGCTACAGACATCGCAGCATAGATAATAACGACAAACAAAATACCAAAACCCAGTAGATTGCCTACTGTACTGTGTACTAGGGTATGCTCAAAGTGGCTAATGCCAAAATAGGTGAATATCGCTAAAAAAAGACTGTACTCTTTTAAAAAATTTTTAAGTGCTTGCATATTAATCTAAAATATCCTCATAAGTTTGGTTAAGATCAAGTTTCAATTTTCCCTCTATTTTTGTCAAACGTATATCCCCATTTTTATAGGCTTTTTTCAAACGTTTAATCACTTTTTGTTGCTGCTTCTCTTTATGAATATTCTGTTTTTTCAGAAACTTTTTCAGACCTATCCATGTCACGGTATTTTCGCTCACAACATCTATCGTCTCTTCTGATTGTTTATACTCCAGCTGTTTCGCATAGAGTGTTCGCATTTCAAAAAAAGCCTCTTTAAGCAAATCTATCTCTCCACGCAATGTCGTCGAGATCTGTTTATTTGATTTTTTCAAATCTTTTACTGTACCTTTAAGCACTTTAATCGTTTCATCTTTTGCTTCTAGTAATCTCTTGTAGTCTTTAGGTTCTACCGCTTTAGTATCTGTTGACACTTTACTATTGGGTGTATTGTTTTGCTTTGTTGGTGTTATGTTTTCTTCTTGTGTATTGTCAACAACGATATAAAGTTTGCCTTCCACATTTTTAGCAGTCAATATGCCTCTTTTTATCTTTGCATAAACTGCTTGTCTCGAGATGCCAAGTTCTTTGGCATACTCTGCAGGTTTCATTAGTTTTTCCATGCTTTATCCCTATTTACAATTTTGTCAATCATAACATAAGTTTACTTTTGTGTTCCGTCTAGTACAGGAACAAAAAGACATTGCTCTATGGCTTCAGAAGTAATACGCCCTTTCTTTTTATAGTAACGCGTAATAATATGATAATTTTCTGCCTCCTCTACAGGAGCCAAAAGAATACCCCCTTCTGCAAGCTGTTCAAAGAGTACATCAGGTACTTTTTTGGCTGTGGCAGACAACAATATACGTTCAAAAGGTGCATACTCTTTCCATCCACGTTGCCCATCATCAAAACGGGTAATAATATTATGCATTTCATGTTTAGAAAAACGGTTTTTTGCCTCTTTTAGGAGTTCATCAATGCGTTCTATGGTAAAAACGCGACGACATATTTTTGAGAGTATCGCTGCTTGATATCCCGAACCACACCCTATTTCAAGTACAGAGTCTACACCATCTAACTCAAGATGTTGTGTCATTTTGGCTACAGTCAAAGGTGACGATATCCATTGGCTTGCTGCCAAAGGAAGTGCTTCTAAACCATAAGAGAGATGCTTAAATTCATTGGGCACAAATATCTCTCTGTCAACAGCTAAAAATGCTTCTTTTACATTTTCGCTCATTGTAAAATGTTTCTCAATTTCATCTACAAGATTTTGTCTATTTCTTGTTTTTATCATCTACACCTATCCTCACACCCTTGTTTGATTACCACACCAACTTATATCCTTCATCTTTGGTGCGGTAATAGGCACGCATTCTATCTAAAATCTAGTTAAAATGCCTTTTTATTGCATGACAATATATCGACGCATTTTTTTTATCTCTCTAAAATCAATGGTGCCTGCAATAATCTCTTTACTGTCATCCATAATAAAATCCCCCGAGGGAGAGATAATGGAGGATGCGCTTGCCATATCCATGTCACTTGCATTTGAAAGTACCACATAACATTGATTCATTACGGCCAATGCCCGAGACAATATCTCCAGATGTACTTTTCGTAATTTCCCCCAACGAGAAGGGATTACAACCACATCTGCACCTTCTATTTGTTTCCATAATTCTTTAAAACGCAATTCAAAACAGACCAACACTGCATAAGTAACACCTTCAATCGCAAAAGGCTTTATTTTTTTCTTTTTCCCTGGAGTAAAATAGAGATCTTCGTCTCCTAGTGCAAACAGTTTGACTTTATTTTGCTTGTGCACAATTTTATGTTTATGAATGACCACTGCTTGATTGACAAAAGCATCAGCATCTTGAAGAATAAGTGTCAAGACAACGATTTGCTCATCCACCTCTTTTTTCAATATCTTAAGGGCCTTAAGAGAAAATTTTGCAGCCGTTTGCATATGTTCATAATCAAATCCCGTCAAACAAACTTCAGGAGCTACAACAAGATGTTTCTCTTGATGTGTCCGCAAATAGCCTAACAGCATATCAAAATTGTCTTGATAACGTTTAGATGTAGGTAACTGTAAGGCTGCAACCTCCAGTGTTTTTGGTTTTGATAACATATTAAAAATCGTCTAAATCCAGACTCCCCTTAGAGTAATTGGTGACATTACCTTCAAAAAAATTTGTTTTTTGATCATTAAACTGTGAAAAATTATCTACCCACTTAATAGGATGTTCGACATTATAAATTTTTTTCATCCCCACAGCATGAAGTCTTTTATCTGCAAGGTGTTGAATATATTGTTCTATAATCTCATCTGTGAGCCCAAGTATTTGCCCTTGTGTAATGTATGCGCCCCATTCACACTCTAGCTTCACGGCATCTCTAAACATTTGATACACCTCATCTTCTAGTTCTTGAGTAAACAGTTCTGGACGCTCCTTTTTGGTTGAGTTAATCATATTTTGAAACAATAAAAGATGGGTGACTTCATCTCTTTGGATAAAACGAATCATCTGTGCTGATCCCAACATCTTATCAGAACGTGCCAGTGTATAGAGATAGGCAAATCCACTATAAAAATAGATACCTTCAAGTATTTGATTGGCAAACATCGCTTTGACAATATTGGTATCTGTAGGGTTAGCAGAAAGCTCTTCGTAAACATTTGCAATAGCATCATTTTTCATCTTAAGCTTCATGTCTCTTCGCCACAATTCATAAATCTCTTCTGTATTTGTAGAGATACTATCGACCATTACCGCATAACTTTGAGAATGCAAAGCCTCTTCAAATGCTTGACGTACCAAAATAAGATTGACCTCGGGGGAAGTAATAAAGGGATTAAGGTTATCAATAATATTATTTGTCTGCAATGAATCCATAAAAATAAGCTGTGCCAAAACCTTATCATATGCCGATTTTTCTGCATCGGTAAGATGCTTGTAATCATTCACATCTCTTGTCATATCGACCTCTTTTGGAAACCATGTATTATTAAGCATCATCTCCCAAAGATTATAGGCCCATTGGTATTTTATATCATTGAGTTCAAAGATTCCCGTAGGGTTTCCTCCAAAGATTTTTCTATCACTTGTTTTTTCGTCCGATTCTGGATTATATATCTTTTTACGTTCCATTTAGCTACCTTCTATTGTGTCTTCTTCTTCATTGAAAACATTATACTGATTTTGGCTGATTTTTTGGCTAAAATAAAGTATGAAAAATTTAGAAAAAGAAGAAGTAGCCCAACTGCTCCAAGTGATACAAAAAAAACCTGCACAACGTATCGTACATTTTTGTGAAAGTGCTTCTGCACTCAATGAAGGTCTCTCATCACTTTGTGAATCGTATAATAATGATTACTATATTTATTGTACTAACCCCACATACTTTACAGAAGCCACCAAAACTTTTGAGACACAATCACATGTATATACTGTCAATTTTAACCTACGTCGACCACGTTATCTTATGCAGGCCATTGAGTATGATTACCTTATCTCTACCTTGGATTTTGTAGACAAAAATAAAGCAGAATTTTTACAAAAATGTTACCCTATTATCCGTACAGGAGGAAATCTATTTTTATTTATTTCAAAGTCAGGCTATGCAGAACGTGACGAATGGCGAAGCATACTTGAAGAACAGTACTATGTTTCTGTAACCATCATGGACAACATCTTTAAAAATTACGATGTGATTAGTGCAAAGCGTATGCATGGGTGGGGAGATTAATTTCTTACACTCTATGGATAGGTAACTTTTACATACGTTATAATTTAAAAGGGAGAACATCTTCGGAAAGGGAAGAACCTAGATGTTATTTGTAAAAGTTACCTAGAAAGCCCGAAGGTATTAGGGAGGGAGGGGAACCTCCGTGCTTTCATGTGAGTATTATATACTTTCATTGTGTACTAAACGTGAACTAGAACTTAAACGTATTTTAAATTACAGATAGGAACAACAATAATCCGTTATGGCTTTTACATTGACTTTAAATTTGCTGTTAGCCGGCACATGAAAAGACGCGCCTCCTTCTATATTTATCCATTCGTTACTGTTTGGAAGTTTCACCTCCAATTCTCCTGAAGTAATCTCCATAAGTTCTGCTGCAACCGTGCCAAATTCATATTCACCAGGAAGCATAAAACCCAAAGTTTTTTTAGAGCCGTCTGCAAAATGTACTGTTCTACTAGTGACTGCACCATCAAAATAGCTATTTCCTTCTAGCTCTACTGCTACATTATCAAATTGTTTCATATCTGTTGCCTTTTTAAGAATTTACGCATTATCCCAAATTATGCAATAGAATTGCCAAAATTAGCGATAGTGCTTGTGCTGTGGGTGTTTGCAAAGAATTTGCACCCCCAAGGGCATTTCCGTTGGGCAGGTTAACCCAAAGGTTAATCGATGATTATTTGTAAATGCCCACAGTGCAATGACTTTTGCTAGTTTGGTGATTTCTATTGTATATTTTGGGATTATACCCAAAGAATATTACACAGATATTCAACACAAAATCACTATAATAAACTACAACGAGGTAACAGATGCAAAAATTACTCTATATTACAGACCAAGATGAATATGTTGACCACTCTTTCATCGCACCACTTTTTGAAACCTACTTGAAAAAATATATGATAGTGGACATCCTCTATTTTACAGAATTTAAGTCTGATTTTACGTGTAAAGATGCACACCACTTTGTCATGCCCTCTCGCTATAAAAATACACTTTTAAAAGAACTTACGCACAATCACATAGATATACATCGTTATGATTTTGTGATGGTACGAAACAATATTGCGCTCATGGAACAGATACTCAAAAAAAGAAAAAAGTATGGTTACAAAGCACTGTATCGATTCTCTTTTCCTAAACGAAAAGTACAAATAAAATGCCAGGAAGCTGAAGGGAAAAACCAATTTCTAAAACGCTGTGTACACTATATCCAAACAAAAAAAGAAACAAAACTTATTAACAGATGTGATGCTTTTTTACCCACATCAGAGCGTATGCATCAAGCCTACCGTCCCGAAGTTACCATACCTACCATCATTTGTGCACCTGCTATCAATCCAGCAGCACTCCATGCGCACCAACAACATACAGGCGAAGAGATACGTTTTGTCTATGTAGGTACCTTAGATAAAGTACGTGAATTTGAGACTATATTGGAGGCCTTTGCTTCTTTAAAAAATAACGCATGGAAACTCTATATCTCCACAAGAGATGTAGCGTTCGCTTACAAACTTTTAGAGAAGTATCCTAGCATAAAAAAGCAAGTCAAAATCTATAATTCTAAGACCAAAGATGCACTTTTAAAACTTATATCCAAATCAGATATTGGTATTGCTCTCTTGCCTCCTCTTCCTATATACACCACCTCAACCCCAGTAAAAGTATTTGATTACTATGCCTCTGGAGTCCCTTGTTTAATGACCCAATCAGACCATACCTCCACCATCTTTACAGACTGTCTTGATGCATGGTTTTGTGCCTTTACTCCCAAAGATATTAAAGAGAAGCTCCATTATCTTTTAACACTTAATAAAAAAGAGATAGCTGCCATAGGTGACAAAGGGCAAAAAAGGCTACTTGATGTCAAAAACTATGAAACCATCGCTAAAAACATAGCAGACCAACTCACAGCACTCTAAGGCTAAGATACTATGACACAAAATCATTATGATGTACTCATCGTTGGTGGGGGTATCTCGGGTACTGCTCTGTTTTATGAACTCGCCAAATATACCTCCGTTAGCTCACTTTGTCTGCTGGAAAAATACGAAGCCCTTGCCACACTCAACTCCAAAGGTACTTCTAACTCGCAGACGATTCACATAGGTGATATAGAAACCAACTATACCCTAGAAAAAGCCAAAGTCACCAAACGTACTGCCAAGATGGTAGAGAAGTTTTGTTTGCAGTATAACCTACAAGACAAGATTATGTTTTCACACCAAAAAATGGCTCTAGGGGTGGGAGAAAAAGAGGTGAACTTTATAGAAAACCGTTACCACGAGTTTAAAGAACTCTTCCCTTACCTCGAACTCTGGGATGTAGAAAAGCTAAAAGTCTTAGAACCTAAAATCGTATACAGTGACAAAGCCCAAACCAAAGTACGTCCTGAGCCCATCATAGCCATGGGAACGGACACGCAGTACACCACAGTAGATTATGGTGCTATGTCTGAAGCACTGGCAGAACAGGCACAAAAAGTCTCGGATATTCCTACAGATATTTTTTACAACACACAAGTCACAGACATCTTCGAGCAAGAAGACAAAACTTTTGAAGTGCAAACTGCAAATGGAGAAATATATACTGCCAACTTTGTGGTAGTCAATGCTGGAGCACACTCACTCTTTTTGGCACACCGTATGGGCTATGGTAAACATATGGGCTGCTTGCCTATGGCAGGGAGCTTCTACATGACGCAGAGTCACTTTCTCAATGGCAAAGTCTATATGGTACAAAACAACAAACTCCCCTTTGCTGCACTGCATGGAGACCCTGACATCTTGGCTGAGGGCAAAACACGTTTTGGTCCTACTGCACTGATGCTCCCCAAACTTGAGCGTTTTAAACCAGGTACGTATTTAGACTTTTTCAAGACGCTGAACTTTGACTGGCACATTGTCAAAATCTTCTGGGATTTACTGAGAGACTCTGACATACGCAACTACGTCTTTAAAAACTTTCTTTTTGAAGTCCCACTCATCAACAAAGGACTTTTTGTCAAAGATGCCCAAAAGATAGTCCCCTCTTTAGAGGTAGATGACATCGAATATGCCCAAGGCTTCGGTGGCGTACGTCCACAAGTATTAGACAAAAAGAAAGAAAAACTTATGCTAGGAGAAGCCTCTATCAATCCCGAAAACGGCATCATCTTCAACATGACCCCTAGCCCTGGGGCTACCTCTTGTCTGGGTAATGCAGAGAGGGATATGCGTGAGATAGTGAAGTATTTGGGGCTTGATTTTGATGAGGAGGGTTTTTTGTCTGATTTGACGGAATGAAATTATTTCTTTTGATAGGCTAATTTTATTTTCTTGCTTTTTATACTGCCTTTTCATCCCAACCGTGGCGTTGTATTTCTCCTTACTTTTCTAGAAAAGTAACAAAAGTCGTCGCTGTTCTCGAATCGCTATCGCTTTCAAGGTCGTTCACAGCGACAGAGTTTTTATTGATGAATGGGCTATCGCCACGTTTAAATTTATTATGTATTTTAAATCATTTTTTGGCTTATAGAATATAGGTCAAAAATTTGTTTTGTAGTTGGCGATAGCCTCGCTATATTAATAAATCCTTGTTGTGGCGAACGCCCTTGAAAGCAAAGCGATTCGAGAGCCACAACGCTTTTTTGCTTCGTTTTTTCTAAAAAAACGCCGTGAGCACAGCGAGGAAGTGCCCTTGGGGTAGAAGAGAATAACAACGCCACAGTTAAAATAAAAGGAAATTTAAACTATAAAAAAATCTACAAAATACACACCAATTCTACACTCAAAAGCTATAGTAAAAAAAATAAGATATATCCAAAAAGGAGCATATCATGCAAGACACAGCAAACAAAAATACCTTCACCCTCACCAACAACCAAACAGAAGAAACCTACACCTACAACATTTTAGAAGGCACAAGAGGTCCTTCTGTCCTTGATATACGTACCTTCTTTGCAGATACAGGGCTCTTTACCTATGACCCTGGGTTTACTGCTACAGCAGCGTGTACATCTACCATTACCTTTATCGATGGTAAAAAGGGAGAGTTACGCTATAGAGGCATCGCCATAGAAGACTTGGCAGAGCATCACAGTTATTTGGAAACCTGTTTTTTACTCCTAAACAAACGACTCCCCTCAAAAGAAGAACTCAATGACTTTGACCTTGAAATACGCCACCGTGCTTACCTGCACAGAGGACTGCAAAAACTCTTCGATGCCTTCCCTGATGATGCACACCCTATGGCTACCCTCTCAGCTGCGGTAACTGCACTTGCTTCTTTTTATGATGAACACATAGAGATACAAAACGAAGAAGCGTACTTAGAGATGGCACATCGCATCATCTCCAAAATACCAACTATCGCAGCCTTTGCCTATAGACAGTCTCTTGGCATTCCTTTTATAGAACCCGATATAGACCTAAGTTTCACAAAAAACTTCCTTACAATGATGCGTGCCTACCCTGGAGGCAAAATGCACCTCTGTGCCAATGGACATGAAGAGATTAAAGATGTAGAGGTACGTGCATTAGACACTATCTTCACCCTGCATGCAGACCATGAACAAAATGCTTCTACCACCGTGGTACGTGGTGTAGCCTCCACAGGCGCACACCCTTATGTAGCCATCTCTTCTGGTATTGCTGCACTCTGGGGGCGTGCACATGGTGGAGCCAATGAATCAGTCATCGCACAGCTAGAGTATATAGGCTCGGTAGACAAAGTAGAAGCCTTCATAGAAAAAGCCAAAGACCCCAACGATGACTTTAGGCTTATGGGCTTTGGACACCGCGTCTACAAAAACTTCGACCCCAGAGCCAAAATACTCAAAGAGTTGCAAGATGAGTTACGTGAAGAATTAAACCTCGACACAGAACTCATGGCAATAGCCAGAAAGATAGAAGAGATAGCTTTAAGTGACGAGTATTTTGTTTCACGTAACCTCTACCCCAATATAGATTTTTACACAGGCATCATTTTGACAGCCTTACAAATACCCAAAACCATGTTCACCCCTATTTTTGTTATAGGACGAACAGTCGGATGGATTACGCAATGGATAGAATTTAAAAAAGACGAAACATCAAAAATTGCAAGACCTAGACAATTATATACGGGGAAATAGAGGGGTCTGGTGATTTGTGATGTGTTGTGAAACAATGCATCATGAATCACCTGACCTCTCGGTGGAAAACCAACCAAATTTAAAGCCCAAAATAAGCATTTTTATTTTATTTTCCATACCTGAGGTTAAAAAAGGGTTTAAAAGCGGTTATTTTACGTGTTAGGTGAGTTCTTTTGGATTTTAAGGGTATTTAGCACATTTCCGTAGGGGGCGATTGCCATCGCACCACATATTTGCACGAAGTTGTAAATTTTTATACGTGAAACAATTCAGAAAGTGCGATAGCAATCACCCCCCCCCATACAATTTTTTAG
>JALSPX010000019.1 GCA_026985755.1 Sulfurovum sp.
TTTGTCATAGGCATTGGGGTACCCCAAATTAAACGCGAGATGGTATTTACTGTGTGGATTTAAAAGATTTTTTGTGACCTTATAAAAACCTTCTGGAGACTGCTTGTCTCCTGTTTTTATTTTAGGGCCTAAATTACCAGAATAGGCACAAATAGGATATTGTTTAAAAAGTATATATTCATTTGCTGGTTTTATCCATACTTCAAGCATAGATTCTTTTTTGAAAATACGTATAAATACAGGGTTACCTACTTTTGCCTTTAATCTCAAAAGACGCTTATCAAAATCTACATCTACCAAATCTTTTCCTTTGACTCTACCAGAAGTCATATCTTTTTCTGTTTTATTGAGTGCCATAAACACAACATAGATAATTAAAAGTATCAACAGAATAATGTAAATTATATTCGAAGATGACAATAGTTTTTTTTTCATTACTTTTCTATATAATATCTAAAAATTAAGTTTTTGTGATTTATCAAATCCATATACATCAGGATAGAGACGTAATTTATTAAATTCATCCACATATGCTGTAAAATACACGGTATGTACTTGCAATGCCTTATTGAGTAGCAGATGTTTCGTCTTGAGTGAATTATACCATTTCATAACCGTAGGAATTGTCTTTGTACTATATTTTGTGGTAATATGATCGAGCAATTTTTTAGGTTTAGCCAGCCTAATACATCCATGACTGAAACATCGGCTTTTTCTAGCAAAGAGCGATTTTGATTGTGTATCATGCATATAAACAGCGTGTCTATTAGGAAAAATAAATTTTACACGTCCTAAACCATTCTTTTTCGATGGTATCTGAACAAGTTTATATGGGATATATCCTTCTTCATCTTTAGGATACTTCGACCAATCTACAGATGCAGGATTTACTTTAGGTGAACGTAAATCATAAGAATCTTTATGAAGCTCCATACCTTGTGCTTTTACCCAACCTGGATTGGCTTTTATTTTAGGAATATATGTTTTTCTCATGATTGAATCAGGTACATTCCACTGAGGATTGATTTCCACATATTTTAATTGTTCAGAAAATATTGGAGTTTGCATATCTCTTTGTCCTACTATCACTGGAAAGCTAAGTGTAGTATTGCCCTCTTCAATAATACGTATTTTAAATTCTGGGATATTAATCAGTGCATAATTTTTCCCTATATCGCGTGTCATTAACTTGGCTCTTTCTATATTGATACGAATCTTTAACAGTTTATCTTCACTCAATTTTTTAGAAGCTTTTAGGGCTTTATATCTTTTAATCAATGCATTAAACTGTGGTGTTGTAGGGACATACGGTTGCAAAATATCTTCAATACTTTGACCTGCCCTTAATTTTCTTTGAATCAAAAACGCATCAATTTTATCTTGATTTGTAGCAAAATAAGTCTCTATTTTTCTCTCTTTTTTTGCACGCTGTGATGCCTCAAATGATTGAAGGTCAATACATGAATTCGCAAGGTTATAGGCATATGCTACTAACATTTTTGTCATGAGTTTTGAATCTCTAGTAGCTCTTACTTTATCATAAAGTGCTCTTTGATTACAAATAGACATATATTTATCTGTTTTAAGTATTTCTAAAAATTCATTTTTTTGTGAATATTTCCATCCCTCTTTGTCTGGTATAAGTAGTCCAGTACATCCTGTCATTAGCAGTGCTATTATGATAGTTAATAGTAATTTAATGTTCATTTTTTCTCCCTAAATTGTTGAAACATATATATGCTGAGGAAAAGGCCCACTGAAAATTATATCCTCCCAGTCTACCTGTTATATCCAATACTTCCCCTATAAAATATAAACCTTCTATTTTTTTACTCATCATGCTATTGGCATCCACTTCATGGGTACAAACGCCACCTTTTGTGACTTCTGCCTTAGTATAACCAAAAGTGCCTGCTGGTGCAAAAATATAATGTTTTAAAGTATTAAGCTTTTGCAACTCAATTGGCGATATTTTGCTAAAAGGTTTATCTTCTAATTCTAATTGTACCAAAAATGCCTTAGTGATGCGTTTGGGTAGTGGCAATAATGTACTTACCTTTTTATTTGAGCCCTTTATGCTATCCCATGAAAAGCAAGGTAAAAAATCTATCTCTATTTTACCTTTTTCCCAATACAGTGAAGCATCCAATACAGCAGGACCACTCACTCCCTTGTGAGTAAAAAGTAGTGATCCTTTACATTTTGTCTCGTTGATAGTAATCTCTACATCTGTTGAAGTGCCTGAGAGTTCTTTAAAAAAAAATTGCTCTTTTTGTACTGTAAATCCTACAAGTGCTGGAGCAGTTTTAATCACAGTATGCCCAAAACTTTTAGCTATGTCATATCCAATAGGACTAGCCCCCAAACGAGGAAAACTAAGTCCCCCTGAAGCAACTACTACATGCTCTGCACTAAGTGTGCGTTTGTTTGTTACTACACTAAAGTACTTATCTCTTTTAGTCACATGTAATACTTTTTCATCCAGTAGGATTTTCTGTTTTTTCACCTCTTTTAAAAATATATCCAATAACTCTTGTGCACTGTTTTTACAAAAATATTGATTTGTTTTACGTAATTGAGGAAAAAGTTTTTTTTCTTCAAGCCAGTGCAGTAATTTTTTTTGTGAAAATATATCAAGTGCAGGCTTAACAAAATGACCTTCTCCCATAAAATACTCTGTACCCATTTCCCTATTAGTAATATTGCATTTCCCACCACCAGATACAAGCATTTTAGCACCTAATTTATGATTTGATTCTACAATAGTTGCAGAACCTTTAGGCAGAAGTGAGGCTAGCATTAATCCACTTGCACCACCTCCGATGATAAGTATATTAGTTCTCATAAAAGAATATTATATCTGATTCGTTTTTAATATATGAGAAACTATCTTGTATCCATGGTTGAGTGCTATAGCGATACTCCCTCCAGAAGCAAAGGCGATATCTCCTGCAAGGTAGAGACCTTTGACCTCAGACTCATAGTTCTCATCAAAAATAGGCTCTCCTTTTTCATCAAGTGTAAAACCACAGGCTTTTAAGAAATCTTTAGGGGTAGTACCCCCTATAGCAAAAACTATACGATCATATACTTCATGCGTACCATCAGTATAGTTTACCTGTATCTGCCCTTCTACACTCTCCACATTTTCTATGTCAATACCTAGTTTCAAAGTCACACGTTCATCTTCTACATACTGATAAATCATCTCTTGGTTGGTAGGATTAGGTCTAGTAAGGTCATTACGTCTATAAGTGAGGGTCACCTCATTGGTATCGCTCAAATCACAAGCATATTCTACTGCTGAATCGCCACCACCTACAACAAGTACATTTTCACCATTACCGCAGTTGTCAAGGTTATAGCCTACAAGTGAACGTAATGATGGAGGTATTTTGTAACTAGGCTTATTTGGTTTTCCCATACGTCCTATAGAAACAATGACATATTTAGATTTATAGATGCCATCACTAGTCTCTACAGTAAAGAGATCACTCTCCTTGATAACCTTTTGTACTTCACAGTTAAATTTGCTGTCTATCGCTTCATCATCTAGAAGTTTGTCAAAATAGTTAAGCGTACTCTCTTTCGTACCATCTTCAAAACCTATGTTACCCTCCAGCTCTACTGTTTGTCCCTGCCAGTCTTTATCTACACGTTTTTTGTCTTTATAAAACTTACGTATAGTGTGAGAGTGATTTTCAGTTTTTTCAATAAGCAAGACTTTTTCAAGCCCCAGCTCTTTTGCCTCTACAACTGCCCCAATCCCACCAGGACCACCACCAACAACGATTAGATCATAGACTTCTTGCATGACAACTCCTTTTTACTTAGTATTATTGTAGCACTTTTTTCAACTTACTACACAAAATAGGCACAATAATACGCTAAAATACAAAAAAAATATTACAAGGTTATAAAATGAAACAAACAACAAAGCAAATATTCGAAGTACTCAACGTCAAATGTGGAGGCTGTGCTAACACACTTACCACTAAATTAGCTCCAGAATTTGGTGAAGTCACCGTTAATTTAGAAGTAGAACCTAGACAAATTACCTTAGATATAGAAGACGCTAAGATAGCCTCCTTACGCCAAGCCCTTAAAGATTTAGGTTATCCTATGAGTGATGAAGATTTATCAGCTGTAGAAAACTTGACCACTACTGCGAAAAGTTTTGTTTCTTGTGCAGTGGGAAAAATGAATACATAAAAAATTTTTGTATGTATACTATAGGTCACCAACGTATGTACATTTTGGGATTAAATTAACTTAGCTATACTCATGTATATATTTATTATTAGGGGACATTATGCACTCAGGCATTAAAGATTTACTAAAACGTGACTCATCTTCAGGAATACTACTTATTATAGTAACACTATTGGCACTCTTTTTACAAAATTCTCCATTTTCTTCTTTGTACACCAATTTTCTTCATACTCCTGTAGAGATACGCTTTGGTGCTTTACATATCGCCAAACCTCTACTGCTTTGGGTCAATGATGGGCTTATGGCTATCTTCTTTTTTGTCATCGGCTTAGAAGTCAAACGTGAAGTCATGGAGGGGCATCTCTCTTCGCTTTCTCAAATAACCCTGCCTGGTATCGCAGCACTTGGAGGGATGATAGTCCCTGCGCTTGTCTTTATTGCTTTTAACAAAGGTGCAGAATTTGAGATGAACGGATGGGCTATTCCTACCGCAACTGACATCGCTTTTGCTTTAGGTATATTATCACTTTTAGGTAACCGTGTACCTGTTTCATTAAAGATATTCCTCATGGCACTTGCTATCATCGATGACCTTGGGGCTATTGTGATTATCGCGTTTTTTTACACTTCTGAGCTCTCTACCATGTCTATGAGTATTGCAGGTGGGGCGTTGTTGGTTCTGTTTATCATGAACCGTCTCAAAGTGGCACGTCAGGCTGCCTATATCTTGGTGGGTATTGTACTATGGGTTTCTGTACTCAAATCTGGCGTACATGCCACGCTAGCTGGTGTAGCACTGGCATTTATGATTCCTCTACACTCCAAAGATGAACATGGCAAAACCTTTTCTATGGCACACCACATGGAACATAGCCTACACTACTGGGTAGCCTTTTTCATTCTTCCTCTCTTTGCTTTTGTCAATGCTGGGGTAGATTTGAGAGGTATCTCACTTGAAGAGATGGGTGGTACGGTACCACTAGGTATCATGGCTGGTTTGTTCATAGGTAAACAAGTAGGTGTATTTGGTTTTTCATGGATAGCCATCAAGCTTGGCATCGCTTCCCTTCCTAAAGGTGCTACATGGTCAACACTCTATGGTGTAGCCGTGCTTACTGGTATAGGGTTTACCATGAG